>NZ_LZKF01000093.1:0-17225 GCF_001672665.1 Mycobacterium sp. E2238
GGGCCGCCGCCAGAGTGGAGTCGAAGAGGTTCTGCGGATCGGCAACGCCGTCGCCCTTGCCGTCGGATGCGTATCGCGCCCAGGTGCCCGGCAAGAATTGCATCGGTCCCATCGCGCGGGCATAGGTGGGCCGATTGCCGGTGCTGCTCTGCAGGATGACCTCGTTGCCCGGCAGCGTGCCGTCCAGCGCGGGGCCGTAGATCGGGACGACGGCAGTGCCGCGCGCGTCAACCGCGCCACCGCCCGCATGCCCCGACTCGATGCGTCCGATTCCCGCCAGCAAGTTCCAGCTGACGCCGCAGTTCGGGGCGGCCACCGCCATCTTTTGCTCGGCACTGCGATAGGCCGCCAGCGCGATGCTCGGGATGCCAAGCGCCCCAGGCGCATTCACGATCATCGCTGGCGGTGGTGCCGACAAGGCGGGTTCGGCGACGTGGAAAGCGGTCGGGGAACGGTCGATGCGGACGACAGCCGGCCCCGAGAGGTCGGGCATGCTCGGGGAGACAGCAGCCACCGGGGTGATGTTGGCGTGCACCGGCGGGAGTTTTACCGGGAGTGAAGGCGCCCCTCCGCTCACCGCTCCGGCAAAAATCAACGGGGTGATGGTGGCGACCCCGAACGCGCGCGTGCGTGATACCTGAAGTGCTCGTTGCCGCTCCGCCGCGGCGGCCGGGTGTGCACCCCGGCGTCCCCCTATGCGCACTCGACCGTCCTAGGTATGTGAGCTGGTCAACTGCTTCTCAGCCGTGAACTAGATCACCATACATAACTCTTGTGACCAGAGTGGCGCAATGGTCGGAACTGGTTCTCGTCCCTATTTCTTAGGGTTGCGGTCCGCGCCGGCACCGCCCGGCGCCGCCTCGGAGCCCTCGGATTCGGTGTCCAGATTCTCCAGCAGGGAGCGTAGGTCCTCGAGCTCGTGACGCAGATATTCGCGGGTCACGACCTCACCGACGGCCAGGCGCACCGCCGCGAGTTCCCGGGCCAGAAACTCGGTGTCGGCCTTCGTCTGCGCCGCGCGATGGCGATCCTGCTCGAGCGCGACTCGGTCGCGATTCTCCTGACGATTCTGGGCGAGCAGAATCAGCGGCGCGGCGTAGGCGGCCTGCGTGGAGAAAGCCAGGTTGAGCAGAATGAAGGGGTAGGGGTCCCACCGCAGCCCCACCGCGAACAGGTTCAGCGCAATCCACGCCACCACGAGGATGGTCTGCACCAGCAGGTAGCGGCCGGTGCCGAAAAAACGCGCGATCGATTCGGTGATCTGGCCGACGGCTTCGGGGTCGAGGCGAGGCGAGTACCTGCGCGACGTCCGCGGGGTGTAGAGCCGGCGCGGGGTCGAGGACGTGCTCACGCGGATCCTCCCAGTTCTTCGAGCCGGCCGCTGACGTCGAGCGACTGCACATCGACCCGCCAATCGTGTGGCAACAGGTGATCGAGGAGGTCGTCCACCGTCACCGCGCCCAATAGGTGGTTCTGATCGTCGAGGACCGGTCCGCACACCAGGTTGTAGGCGGCCAGATAGCGGGTCACGGCCCCCAGCGGCGTCTCCGGCGTCAGGGTGAGCAGGTCGTTGTCGACTATCCCGCCGACGAGCTCCGCCGGTGGTTCGCGCAGCAGTCGCTGCAGCTGCACACAGCCCAGGTACCTACCCGTGGGTGTGGAGGTCGGCGGGCGCACCACGAAAACCATGGACGACAGGGCGGGGGTGAGGTCGGGGTCGCGGACCCGGGCCAGCGCCTCGGCGACCGACGTGTCGGGGGTCAGCACCACCGGATCCGACGTCATCAGGCCGCCCGCGGTGTCGGGCGAATGTGCCAGCAGCCGACGCACCGGGGCGGAATCGCCCGGATCCATCCGGGTCAGGAGCATCTCGGCGTCGGTCGGATTCAGCACGCCGAGCAGGTCGGCGGCATCGTCGGGATCCATCTCCTCGAGCACGTCGGCCGAGCGTTCGGTGCCCAGTACGGATAGCACGTCGGCCTGGTCAAGCTCGGGCAGTTCCTGCAGGACATCCGCCAGCCGGTCGTCGTCGAGCGCTTTGAACACCTCGTAGCGCCGCTTGGGCGGCAGGCCGCGGATGGCGTCGGCCACGTCCACCGCCTTCCAGCCCTCGAACTGGTCCAGCAGCTGCGCCACCCCCTGGCCCGGCAACGACAGCGCCGAAGGGGTCAGGCCCTGCACGTTTTGCCAGTCCACGACGTGCACGGGGCCGCGCCGGCCCAGCCGGCGCTGACTGCGGACCGCGACGCGGCTCACCATCCAGTCGCGGGTGCGGATTTGTTCGATGCCCAAGTCGGTGACGACGACGTCGAGGCCGGCCAGCTCCGGCAGCGCGGGGTCGCTGACCCGGACCTGGGTGTCGAGCACCTGTCCGATCGCCAGCACCTCGCCCGGGCGCTGTTCGAAGTGGCGCAGCGACACGCTGCCGGTGTTGAGCGTGACGGCCTCGGGCTCGATCGCGGTGACCCGGAGCATCGGGATGAAGATGCTGCGCCGCGTCGCCAGATCGACGACCAACCCCAGCACGCGGGGCTGCTGACGCACGATGCTGATGCTGATCACCACGTCGCGGATCCGGCCGAAGGACTCGCCGAGTGGACCCAGCACCAACATCCGCGAGAGCCGGGCGATGTACACCCTGTTGACCGATGCCATGGGGAAAGCCTAGGCAGCGCCGGGCGGTCGGGCAGATGGCGGCGGTGTTGGCCCGCCTACGGCAGGGTGCTAACGCGAGTGCATCGCGAAGATCGCGAAGATCAGGCCCACCAGCAGGGTTGCGACGCCGATGACGATGCCGGCGACCGCCAGGCCGTAGCCGTCTTGCTGGGTGCGCTTGATCTGATTGAGCGCGACCGCCCCCATCACGATGCCCGCGATCGAGCCGAGGCAGCAGCAGAACACGCCGCTGAACGACGAGATGAGTGACGCGATAGCGAGCTTGTTCGTGCCCGGCTTGATTCCGCTCGGCAGCCCGTAGCCGCCCAGGTAGTCCGGTGCGGGGTAATAGCCGCCCGGATAAGACGGTGGCCCGTAGCCGGCGGGCGGCCCACCGAATTGTGGAGGCACCGGCTGGTACGGCGGCGCGCCGTAGCCCAGCGGCTGCTCGTAGCCCGGCGGCTGCCCGTATCCGGATGGCGGCGGCGGGTACTGGGCCCCATAGCCAGGGTGCTGCTCGGTGGGATACGCCGGCGGCGGGTAGGCCGGGGGCGGATATTCCTGTGCCGCCGACGCGGGCGGCTCCCACGGCGCCTCTGGCTGCTCCGGCGCCCCGCCGCCGGCGGACGTCGGTTTGGCCTGGTCATCGCGGGAGCGTTCGCCGAAGTCATCGCCGGGCGCTGTCATGCTGTTCAACCTAGTCGATGCCCAGGTGGGGGATTGGCGGCGAATCGCCGCGGGCCCGCCGACCCCGGCGTCTTGTTTTCCAAGTTGGTGCGCGTCGCTGGATAGGCTATGAAGGCCCGAGATGTGAGCTTGGCCGGGGCGGAGGAGAATGAGCAGCAATGACTAGTCCTTTCCAGCCCGGTCAAGTTCCCGGCGCCACGCCCCCCGGCGCGGCGGCCGCTCGGCGCGGCGTGCCCTCGCTACCGACCCCACCCAAGGGCTGGCCGGTCGGCTCCTATCCCACCTACGCCGAGGCGCAGCGCGCCGTCGACTACCTGTCCGAGCAGCAGTTCCCCGTGCAGCAGGTGATCATCGTCGGCGTCGACCTGATGCAGGTCGAACGAGTGACCGGCCGGCTGACGTGGCCCAAGGTTCTCGGCGGCGGTGTGCTCAGCGGGGCCTGGCTGGGCCTGTTCATCGGGCTGGTGCTCGGATTCTTCAGCCCGAATCCGTGGGCTGCGCTGGCCACCGGCCTCGTCGCCGGTGTGTTCTTCGGTTTGATCACCTCCGCGGTTCCGTACGCGATGGCCCGTGGCACAAGGGATTTCAGCTCGACCATGCAGTTGGTGGCCGGCCGTTACGACGTGCTCTGCGATCCGCAGAACGCGGAGAAGGCACGGGACCTGTTGGCGCGCTTAGCGATTTGAGGCCGCGCGCGAGAGGTGTGAATCGGTGGTGAAACGTCCCGGGCGCCTGCGCCGGATGGGCGTCATCGCGCTGGCGACGGTGACCACCATGGCGGCGCTTTCGGCCTGCGGGTCCGCCGGCAACGGGCTGGTGATCACCTTCTTCACGCCGGCCACCGACTCGGCCACCTTCACGGCGGTGTCCCAGGAGTGCACCAGGCAATCGCGGGGACGGTTCGCCATTCAGCACGTGAGCCTGCCGCGGGGTCCCGGGGAGCAGCGAGTGCAGCTGGCGCGGCGGCTGAGCGCCCACGACCGCGGGCTGGACGTGATGGGACTGGACGTGGTGTGGACCGCGGAGTTCGCCGAGGCGGGCTGGGCGCTGCCGCTGTCAGACGATCCCGAGGGTCGGGCCGAAGCCGACGCCGCCGCTGACACCCTGCCCGGCCCGCTGGCGACCGCCCGCTGGAAACACAGACTCTATGCCGAGCCCATCATCACCAACACCGAATTACTCTGGTACCGGCCCGATTTGGTGAGACAACCGCCGCAGGATTGGGACGCGATGGTTGCCGAAGCCGCCCGGTTGCACGCCGCGGGTCAGCCCGCCTGGATCGCCGTGCAGGCGAACGAGAATGAGGGCCTGGTGGTGTGGTTCAACACGCTGCTGGTGACTGGCGGCGGTCAGGTGCTCTCCGAGGACGGCCGCCAGGTCACGCTGACCGACACGCCCGCTCACCGGGCCGCGACCGTCAACGCGCTGCGCATCCTCAAGTCCGTCGGTACCGCCCCCGGGGCCGACCCGTCGATCAGCCGGACCGACGAAGGCACGGCGCGCCTGGCGGTCGAACAGGGCAAGGCCGCACTGGAAGTCAACTGGCCGTATGTGCTGGCCTCCATGCTGGAGAACGCGGTGAAGGGCGGCGTCCCCTTCCTGCCGCTGAACCGCGACCCGGCCCTGGCGGGCAGCATCAACGACGTCGGAACGTTCGTGCCCAGCGACGAGCAGTTCCGCATCGCCTACGACGCCAGCCGGCGGGTCTTCGGATTCGCGCCGTATCCCGGTGTGGCGCCGGGCCGGCCGGCCAAGGTGACGCTCGGCGGGTTGAACCTCGCCGTGGCGAGTACCACCCGCCACCGCGCGGAGGCCTTCGAAGCTGTGCGCTGCCTGCGCAGCCTGCAGAGCCAGAAGTACGTTTCGATGGCGGGTGGCCTGCCGGCGGTCCGAACGTCGTTGTACTCCGACCCACAATTCCAGGCCAAATATCCGATGTACACGATCATCCGCCAACAGCTCACCGACGCCGCCGTACGGCCGGCGACTCCGGTGTATCAGGCGCTGTCGCTGCGGCTGTCGGCGACGCTGAGCCCGATCACCGAAATCGACCCGGAGCGAACGGCCGACGAACTCACCGCGCAGGCGCAGAAGGCCATCGACGGCAAGGGGCTGTTGCCGTGACCGCCACCGCCACCGCCGCCGCGCCGCGCCCTCGGGCCCGAAACCAGTTGCCGGAACGGCGACTTGCCTTTGTGCTCGTCGCGCCTGCGGCAATCCTGATGCTGGCGGTGACGGCCTACCCGATCGGCTACGCGGTGTGGCTGAGCCTGCAGCGCAACAACCTCGCCACCCCCCACGACACCGCGTTCGTCGGATTGAGCAACTACCAAACGATCTTGACCGACCGCTATTGGTGGACCGCTCTGGCCGTAACCCTGGGAATAGCAGCGGTTTCGGTGTCGCTCGAGTTCGTGTTGGGCCTGGCGCTGGCACTGGTGATGCACCGCACGCTGGTCGGCAGGGGCCTGGTGCGCACCGCGGTGCTCATTCCGTACGGCATCGTCACCGTGGTCGCGTCGTACAGCTGGTACTACGCGTGGACGCCCGGAACCGGCTATCTGGCCAACCTTCTGCCGCAGGGCAGCGCACCCCTGACCGCCCAGATCCCGTCGCTGGGCATCGTCATCCTGGCCGAGGTTTGGAAGACGACCCCCTTCATGTCGCTGCTGCTGCTGGCCGGGCTGGCGCTGGTGCCCGAGGACTTGCTGAAGGCCGCCCAGGTCGACGGCGCCGGCCCGTGGCGGCGGCTGATGCGCGTCACCCTGCCCATCATCAGGCCGGCGGTGGTGGTCGCGTTGCTCTTCCGGACGCTGGACGCGTTCCGCATCTTCGACAGCATCTACGTGCTGACCGACGGCGCCAACAACACCGACTCGGTGTCAATCCTTGGTTACGACAATCTATTCAAGGGGTTCAACGTCGGATTGGGCTCGGCGATCAGCGTGCTGATCTTCCTCTGTGTGGGCATCATCGCGCTTGTCTACATCAAGGCGTTCGGCGCGGCGGCTCCCGGTGGTGACGTCGATGGCCGGTAACACAGCGAGCACAGGGCGGGCCTGGGCCGGCTGGGTCCTGCTAGACACCGTGGTGGTGGTCTACGCACTCGTTCCGGTGTTGTGGATCCTCAGCCTCTCGCTCAAGCCGACGTCAAGTGTCAAGGACGGCAAGCTGATTCCGTCGTCGGTCTCCCTCGAGAACTACCGCGGCATCTTCCGCGGCGACTTGTTCGGCTCGGCACTGGTCAACTCAATCGGGATCGGGTTGATCACCACCGCGATAGCTGTGGGGCTCGGCGCGATGGCGGCCTACGCGATCGCCCGGCTCAACTTCCCTGGCAAGCGGATGCTGATCGGCGCCACCCTGCTGGTCACGATGTTCCCGGCGATCTCGCTGGTCACGCCTCTGTTCAACATCGAACGTTTCGTCGGACTGTTCGATACCTGGCCCGGCCTGATCCTGCCCTACATCACATTCGCGCTGCCGCTTGCCATCTACACGCTGTCGGCGTATTTCCGGGAGATTCCGTGGGATCTGGAGAAGGCGGCCAAAATGGACGGCGCGACACCGGCCCAGGCGTTCCGCAAGGTGATCGTCCCGCTGGCCGCGCCCGGGGTGGTCACCGCGGCGATCCTGGTGTTCATCTTCGCGTGGAACGACCTGCTGCTGGCGCTGTCGCTGACCGCCACCAAGGCGGCGATCACCGCGCCGGTGGCCATCGCGAATTTCGGTGGCAGTTCGCAATTCGAGGAACCGACCGGATCGATCGCGGCCGGTGCCGTCGTGATCACGGTCCCGATCATCGCTTTTGTTCTAATCTTCCAACGAAGAATCATCGCCGGGTTGACCTCCGGCGCTGTGAAGGGATAGCTCGATGGCCGAGATTGTGCTGGACCATGTCACCAAGAGCTACCCGGACGGCGCCACCCCCGTAAAAGACCTCAGCATCACCATCGCCGACGGTGAGTTCCTGATTCTGGTCGGCCCGTCGGGGTGCGGTAAGACGACAACGCTCAATATGATTGCCGGCCTTGAGAACATCTCGTCGGGCGAGCTGCGCATCGGTGGTGAGCGCATGAACGAGAAGGCGCCCAAGGATCGGGACATCGCGATGGTGTTCCAGTCGTACGCGCTGTACCCGCACATGACCGTGCGGCAGAACATCGCGTTTCCGCTGACGCTGGCCAAGATGAAGAAGGCCGAGATCGCCCAGAAGGTAGAGGAGACCGCCAAAACCCTTGACCTGACTGAACTGCTCGACCGCAAGCCCTCCCAATTGTCGGGCGGGCAGCGACAGCGGGTCGCGATGGGCCGGGCGATCGTGCGCCACCCCAAAGCCTTCTTGATGGACGAGCCGCTGTCCAACCTGGACGCCAAGCTGCGCGTCCAGATGCGCGGTGAGATCGCGCGGCTGCAGAAGCGGCTGGGCACCACGACCGTCTACGTCACCCACGACCAGACCGAGGCCATGACGCTGGGAGACCGGGTGGTGGTGATGCGCGGCGGAGTCGCCCAGCAGATCGGCACCCCCGACGAGCTCTACGAACATCCGGCCAACCTGTTCGTCGCGGGGTTCATCGGCTCGCCGGCCATGAACTTCTTCCCGGCCACGTTGACGCCGACCGGGCTGACGCTGCCGTTCGGGGAAGTGGTGGTGACACCGGAAGTCCAACAGGTGATCGCGCGACACCCCGCGCCGGAGAGCGTCATCGTCGGGGTGCGGCCCGAGCATCTGCACGACGCGGCTTTGATCGATGGGTACCAGCGCATCAGGGCGCTCACCTTCGAGGTGAAGGTGGACTTGGTTGAGTCGCTGGGTGCCGACAAGTTCGTCTACTTCTCCACCGCGGGGTGGGCGGCGCACTCGGCTCAGCTCGACGAGCTGGCAGCCGCGGCGCACGCACACGAAAACCAATTCGTCGCAAGGGTTCCCGCGGAGTCCAAAGCGGCAATGGGACAGTCTCTCGAGCTGGCGTTCGATACCGCGAAGCTCGCCGTTTTCGACGCAGGCACCGGGGCGAACCTGACCATCGCGGCGGCTGGGGAGCAGTGAGCCGGATCCTGGACCAGGTGCGTGCCCACCTGCGCCGCCACTTCGCCGGCGCGGAGCCCGATTCGGCGAGCGTGACCTTCCTGGGCACCGAACCCATCGAGGTACTGCGCTTCCGTGCGAGCGACGGGCTGGTGCACTACGTGTCGCTGGGATGTTCTCGCTATCCGATGGCCGACCCGACCCAGATGATCGATGACCAGACGCGGGGCCCGCGCGCCGAAGTCGTGTTGAGCCTGCGAAACCCGGGGCAGGTCAGCGGGATTGCGCGCAGCCTTGCGGTGTTGGCGGCGACGCCGGCCGTCGAGGGGTTGGTACTGACCGCCGACGCGTTGGTCGATCTCGGCTCGCCGCTGTGGGCGCGGCCCGGCGGGCGAGTGCCGTTCACCGCGGTGTTGTTGGGTCCCAGCGGCATCGATGACCTGCCGCTGGAACCGCCCCGCGACCCGGTGCGGTTCCTCGCGGCAACCCCCATCACCGCGACCGAAGCGGCCTGGGTGCGGTTGAAGGGCCCCGAAGCCATGCGACAGGCGTGGCAGAACGACGGCGTCGACGTGCTGAATCCGAATCGCCCTGCCGCACAACCTGGTTGATGGCTAGAGCCAGTTGTTGCGCCGGAACTGGAAGTACAGCACCAGGCAGGTCAACGTCATCGCGGCCATGACTCCCGGGTATCCCCACGTCCAATTCAATTCGGGCATGAAATGGAAGTTCATGCCGTAGATGGCGGCGACCATGGTGGGCACCGCCAGGATGCCGGCCCAGGCCGCCATCTTGCGCATGTCGTTGTTCTGCTGCATCCCGACCCGCGCCAGCGCCGCCTGGATCAACGAGTTGAGCATGTCGTCGTAACTGGCGATGTGGTCCGCGGCCTCGGAGTGGTGGTCGGCGAGGTCGCGCAGGTAGCGCCGCACCTCTTTGGAGATGAGGTCCTTGTTCTCCATCTGGATTCGGTGAAACGCCCCGGACAACGGGTTGACGCACCGGCGAAGTTCGACGACCTCACGCTTGAGCAGATAGATGGGTTCGACGTCGATCTTGCGGCCCGGGGCGAACGCCACTTCCTCGATGCTGTCGATGTCGGATTCGATGAGGTGACTGACATCGAGGTAGTGGTTCACCACCTCATGCGCGATGGCGTGCATCACCGCGTAAGGGCCCAGCCGCAATTGCTCGGGGTCGGCCTCCATCCGCTTGCGCACCTCGGACAGCCCGCCGTGTTCGCCATGGCGGATGGTGACCACGAAACTCTTGCCGACGAAAACCATCACCTCGCCGGTCTCGACGATTTGACGGGCCTGCGCGACCGATTCGTGCGGAACGTAATTGACCGTCTTGAGCACCAGGAACAGCGTGTCGTCATAGCGCTCCAGTTTGGGTCGCTGGTGCGCGCACACGGCATCCTCCACCGCGAGCGGATGCATGCCGAAAAGGTCCGCGACTTCCTGCATCTCGGTTTGGTCGGGCTCGCGCAGACCGACCCAGACGAAGGCGTCTTGTCCGAGCATTTCGATCTGGCGCACTTTGTCGCGGGCCGCGACGTAGCTGAATTTCCCGGGCAGCCGGTGGCCATCGGCGTAGACGGCGCAGTCGACCAGCGTCTCGTTGGGCGAGTGGGGCTGGGGATCGGGATGCGACGGGCGCGGCTCGTGGGCGAGCGGCCGAAGCGCTTCGGGCAATGCGTCAAAACCCTGGAACACATCCACCTCCGATCGCTGCTTCGGTCTGACCGGGCGGTGGTTCATGCTACGCGCCCTGGCCTCGCAAAGCGCGCCGATCCGGGCGCGGCGGATAGGGCCGGGTATCGGACCGGAGGTTGGCGGCCGAGAGGGGTGCGCTAGTTTCGAGCCGAGACCCGAATCTGCATGACTACCTCCACAAGGAGCATTTCGACGTGAGCGCAAGTCCCCTCAAGGTCGCCGTCACCGGCGCCGCCGGCCAGATCGGCTACAGCCTGTTGTTCCGCCTGGCGAGCGGTGCACTGCTGGGCCCCGACCGACCGATCGAGCTGCGGCTGCTCGAGATCGAGCCGGCGCTCAAGGCGCTCGAGGGCGTCGTGATGGAGCTGGACGACTGCGCATTCCCGCTGCTGTCCGGCGTCGAGATCGGCGCGGACGCGAACAAGATCTTCGACGGCGTCAACCTTGCCCTGCTGGTCGGCGCCCGCCCGCGCGGCCCGGGCATGGAGCGCAGCGACCTGCTGGAGGCCAACGGCGCGATCTTCACCGCCCAGGGCAAGGCGCTGAACTCCGTCGCCGCCGACGACGTCCGCATCGGCGTGACCGGCAACCCGGCCAACACCAACGCGCTGATCGCGCTGAGCAACGCGCCCGACATCCCGAAGGAGCGGTTCTCGGCGCTGACCCGCCTGGACCACAACCGGGCCATCTCGCAGCTGGCCAAGAAGACCGGCGCGAAGGTCACCGACATCAAGAAGATGACCATCTGGGGCAACCACTCGGCCACCCAGTACCCCGACATCTTCCACGCCGAGGTCGGCGGCAAGAACGCCGCCGAGGTCGTCGGCGACCAGAACTGGATCGAGAACGACTTCATCCCGACCGTGGCCAAGCGCGGCGCGGCGATCATCGACGCGCGCGGCGCGTCCTCGGCGGCCTCGGCCGCGTCGGCGACCATCGACGCGGCGCGTTCGTGGCTGCTGGGCAGCCCGGACGGTGACTGGGTGTCGATGGCGGTCTACTCCGACGGCTCCTACGGCGTGCCGGAGGGCATCGTGTCGTCGTTCCCGGTGACCACCAAGGACGGCGACTGGTCGATCGTCCAGGGGCTGGAGATCGACGACTTCTCCCGCAGCCGCATCGACAAGACCACCGCCGAGCTGGTCGACGAGCGCAACGCCGTGACCGAGCTGGGACTGATCTGACCCCACCCGGTCGTCGCGAAGGTCATCCCCGCGCAGATTAGGCCTACTAATCGGTAGTCAGTACCCTGGGGCGCGTGTCCGAGTTGATTGAATCGATACAGACGCGCGCCGAACAGGCGATCACCGACGCGGAGATCTTCGAGGCACACGTAGGCGGCAAGCTTTCCGTAGGCCTGACCGCCCCGCTGGACACCCAGCGGGCATTGTCGATCGCCTACACCCCTGGTGTGGCGCAGGTCAGTCGCGCGATTGCCGCCGATCGCACCCAGGCCGCCCGTTACACGTGGGCGAACCGGCTGGTCGCCGTCGTCAGTGACGGCAGCGCTGTGCTGGGCCTGGGTGACATCGGGCCCGCGGCGTCGCTGCCGGTGATGGAGGGCAAGTGCGCCCTGTTCCAGGCATACGGCGGGCTCAACGCGATCCCGATCGTGCTGGACACCAAGGACCCCGACGAGATCGTCGAAACCTTGGTGCGACTGCGCCCGACGTTCGGCGCGGTCAACCTCGAGGACATCTCCGCACCACGCTGTTTCGAGATCGAAAGGCGAGTCATCGAGGCGCTGGACTGCCCGGTGATGCACGACGATCAGCACGGGACCGCGATCGTCGCATTGGCCGCGCTGATGGGTGCCACCAAGTTGCTCGGTCGCGACATGACGTCGCTGCGGGTAGTGGTTTCCGGTGCCGGGGCAGCGGGTGTCGCGTGCACGAATCTCCTTCTGGCGATGGGTGTTTCCGACATCACCGTGCTGGACTCGCGCGGGATTCTGCACACCGGGCGCGACGACATGAACAGCGTGAAGAGCGTTCTGGCGCAACGCACGAACCCCGACGGTCTCACGGGCAGCATGGCGGAAGCGCTGCGTGGCGCCGATCTGTTCCTCGGGGTTTCGGGTGGTGTGGTGCCCGAGGAGATGATCGCCACGATGGCGCCCGATGCGATCGTCTTCGCGCTGTCCAATCCCGATCCGGAGATCCATCCGCAGCTCGCGGCCAAGTACGCCGCGGTGGTGGCCACCGGCCGCAGCGACTACCCCAACCAGATCAACAACGTGCTGGCCTTCCCCGGCGTGTTTCGGGGTGCGCTGGATGTCGGGGCGCGGCGGATCACCGAAAAGATGATGGTGGCCGCGGCCGAGGCGATCTTCTCGGTCGTCAGTGACGACCTGGCGTTCGACAGGATTGTCCCGAGCCCGCTGGACCTGCGCGTGGGGGATGCGGTCGCCACGGCGGTGGCACTGGCCGCGGACCCCGCAGACATCGCGGGGTGAGGACCGGCTGGCTGGCGGTGCCGCTGCTCGCCGCCATACTCGTCGTGGCCGGCTGCGGGGATGCCGGCGACCGCCGCGCCCGTCCGGAACTGGTGGTCGGCTCCGGGACGGATTCCGAGTCGACCCTGCTGGCCGGCGTCTACGTGGCCGCGCTGCGGTCATACGGTTTCGCGGCGCGCGCCGAGACCGCCGACGATCCGATGGCGCGCCTGGACTCGGGCACGTTCACTGTCGTCCCGGCCCTGACCGGCCGCAAGCTGGAGAGTTTGCAGCCCGGCGCGGTGGCGATGTCCGACGCCGACGTCTACCGCGCGATGGTGGCCGCGCTGCCCGAGGGTGTCGCCGCGGGCGACTATGCGACCGCCGCGGAAGACAAGCCCGTGCTGCTGGTGACGGGAGCCACCGCCAACGTGTGGGGCGGCAGCGATGTCAGCGCCGACTTGAGCACGCTGCCGAAGCACTGCGCCGGCCTGGTCGTGGGCGCCGTCACCGGGCGTCGGGCCCCTTCGAGCGTGGGCACCTGCCGGCTTCCCGCTCCACGCGAATTCCCCGACGAGGCAACGATGTTCGGCGCGATTCGGGCCGGGCAGCTGACCGCGGGGTGGACGACCACCGCCGACCCCGGCCTCCCATCCGACCTCGTCGCGCTCGCCGACGGCAAACCCGCGCTGATCCGCGCCGAGAACGTGGTGCCGCTGTATCGCCGGAACGCGCTGAGCGATCGACAGCTGCTGGCGATCAACGAGGTCGCCGGCGTGCTGGACACCGCGGCCCTGGTCGACATGCGCCGCCAGGTGGCCGGCGGAGCCGACCCGCAGGCGGTCGCGGGCGGGTGGTTGGCGGAACACCCGCTGGGGCGTTAAGGCGGGCGTCAGCGCTTGGGCATGAGCTGGTGTACCACTTGCTGCACGCGTGCCATGACCGGCCCGCCCAGCAGCCGCTCAGGTCTCGATCCGGTCAGCCGAACCACCAGGTCCATAGCCTTCACGTCCGGTCCGACCAGCACCCTGGCCTTGTTCTTCTGCACGGCGCCCAGGATGATCTGGGCCGCCCGTTGGGGCGTGGTCTTGGCCTGCTCTTCCTCGAACTTCTCGGCCAGGCCGTCCTGGTCTAGCCCGTCGGCGAAGATGGCGTTGCGGGCGAACCCCGTCTTGACCCCGCCCGGGTGCACCGTCGTGACCCGCACCGGATGGCCGGCCCGCACCATCTCCTGTCGCAGCGCCTCGCTGAATCCACGTACCGCGAACTTGGCGGAAACGTAAGCCGCCTGGCCGGGAGCCGAGAACAGGCCGAGCGCGCTCGAGACGTTGATGACGTGGCCGTCGCCGGAGGCGATCAGGTGTGGGAGGAATGCCTTGGTGCCGTTCACGACGCCCCAGTAGTCGACGTCCATCACCCGTTCGATGTCCTCGAACCGGCTGTCTTCGATGGACCCGACGAAGGTGATGCCTGCGTTGTTGTAGACCTGGTTGACCTGGCCGAAGTGCTCCTTGACCGCGTCCGCGTAGGCCAGGAACGCCTCGCGCTCGGTCACGTCGAGGCGATCGGTCTTGATTTCCGTTCCGATCGCCTTCAACTGCGCTTCGGTGTCGGCCAGGCCCTCGAGGTCGACGTCGCTGATCGCGAGCTTGGCGCCGGCGCGTCCCAGTTCGAGGGCCAGCGCCTGGCCGATCCCCGAACCCGCGCCCGTCACCGCGGCGACCTTGCCGGCGAACCCATGCATGCGTACTCCTCGTGCTGGCGTGCTGCGTCAGGTTATCCGGTGCCGACAGCCTCCGGTGGGGCGCCCGTCAGTGCTTGGGCATCAACCGGCCCATGACGGGCCCAAAAAGCTGCTGATATCCGGAGCCGGTCAACCGCACCAAGGCGTCCAACACCTTGGCGTCCGTGCCGACCAGCACACGGGCCTTCTTCTTGCGCACGGCATCCAGGATGATCTGGGCGGCTCGTTGCGGGCTGGTCTTGGCGAGCCGTTTGTCGAAGAGACTTGCCAGCTGGGCCTGGTCGAGTCCCTCGGCGGCGGTGGCGTTGCGGGCGATCGCGGTCTTGATGCCGCCGGGGTGCACGGTGGTCACCGCCACGGGGTGCCCGGCCGCCACCATTTCCTGTCGCAGCGCCTCGGTGAATCCCCGGACGGCGAACTTGGCCGAGTTGTAGGCTGCCTGCCCGGGCACCGAGAACAGCCCGAACACGCTAGAGACGTTGATGACGTGGCCGTCGCCGGAGGCGATCAGGTGCGGCAGGAATGCCTTCGTGCCGTGGACGACGCCCCAGAAGTCGACGTCCATCACCCGTTCGATGTCCTTGAACTGGCTGACTTCGACGTCGCCGGTGAAGGCGATGCCGGCGTTGTTGTAAACCTGGTTGACCTTGCCGAAGTGCTCCTTGACCGCGTCGGCGTAGGCCAGGAACGCCTCGCGCTCGGTCACGTCGAGCCGATCCGCCTTGACTTCGGCGCCGATCGCCTTCAGCTGCGCCTCTGTCTCGGCCAGGCCGTCGACGTCGACGTCGCTGATCGCGACCTTGGCGCCCGAGCGGGCCAACTCAACGGCCAGTGCTCGCCCGATTCCCGAACCCGCACCCGTCACCACCGCGACCTTGCCGGCGAACCCCTGCATGAGCACCCTTTCTTGTTGGCCCGTTTGCGTCGAGGCTAGCCGGTACCGGCGGTCACTCGTACCGGCGGGTGGGAACCCGGGCCCGGCTCGATTGCCCGGCTCCTTTAGCGCGCCCCGCCGTCGCCGGGCTAGCGGAACGCGGTGTCGAGGATCTCCTGCTGTTCGACCGCGTGCACCTTCGACGAGCCCGACGACGGGGCCGACATGGCCCGGCGCGAGATCCGCTTGAGCCCGGTCAGCTTGTCGGGCAGCAGTTCGGGCAGCTCGAGGCCGAACCGCGGCCACGCGCCCTGGTTGGCCGGCTCCTCTTGCACCCAGAAGAACTCGTTGGCGCTGGGGTAACGGTCGAGCGTCTCGTTGAGCCGGCGCTTGGGCAGCGGGGCGAGCTGCTCGATGCGCACGATCGCGACGTCGTCCCGGTTGTCCTTGGCCTTGCGCGCCACCAGCTCGTAGTAGATCTTGCCGCTGGTCAGCAGGATCCTGGTGACCTTGGTGCGGTCACCGATGCCGTCCTCGTAGGTCGGCTCTTCGAGCACCGAGCGGAACTTGATCTCGGTGAAGTCCCTGACGTCGCTGACGGCGGCCTTATTGCGCAGCATCGACTTCGGTGTGAAGACGATCAGCGGCCGCTTGATTCCGTCGAGGGCGTGCCGGCGCAGCAGGTGGAAATAGTTCGACGGCGTCGACGGCATCGCGATGGTCATCGAACCCTCCGCCCATAGCTGCAGGAAGCGTTCGATGCGGCCGGAGGTGTGGTCGGGGCCCTGGCCTTCGTGGCCATGCGGCAGCAGCAACACCACGTTGGACAGCTGACCCCACTTGGCCTCGCCGGAGCTGATGAACTCGTCGATGATCGACTGCGCGCCGTTGACGAAGTCGCCGAACTGCGCCTCCCACAGCACCAGGGCGTCCGGGTTGCCCACGGTGTAGCCGTATTCGAAGCCGACGGCGGCGTACTCCGACAGCGGCGAGTCGTAGACCAAGAACTTGCCGCCGGTGGGCGTCCCGTCGGTGTTCGTCGCCAGCAGTTGCAGCGGGGTGAACTCTTCGCCGGTATTGCGGTCGATGATCACGGAATGCCGCTGGGAGAAGGTCCCGCGCCGGGTGTCCTGGCCGGACAGCCGCACCAGCTTGCCCTCGGCCACCAGCGAACCCAGCGCCAGCAGCTCGCCGAAGGCCCAGTCGATCTTGCCCTCGTAGGCCATCTCCCGGCGCTTTTCCAGCACCGGCTGTACCCGCGGGTGCGCGCTGAAGCCCTCCGGCAGCGCGAGGAACGCGTCGCCGATGCGCGACAGCAACGCCTTATCCACCGCGGTCGACAGGCCCGCGGGAAGCATCTGGTCGGCCTCGACGGATGAGCTCGGCTGGACGCCGTGCTTCTCCAGGTCCCGAACTTCGTTGAACACCCGTTCCAGCTGGCCCTGATAGTCGCGCAGCGCGTCCTCGGCCTCCTTCAGCGAGATGTCGCCGCGACCGATCAGGGCTTCGGTGTAGCTCTTGCGAACGCCACGCTTGGTGTCGACGACGTCGTACATGGCGGGGTTGGTCATCGACGGGTCGTCGCCTTCGTTGTGGCCGCGCCTACGGTAGCACAGCATGTCGATGATGACGTCCTTCTTGAACTTCTGCCGGAAGTCCACGGCCAGCTGCGCCACCCATACGCAGGCTTCCGGGTCGTCGCCGTTGACGTGGAAGATCGGTGCCCCGATCATCTTGGCGACGTCGGTGCAGTATTCGCTGGATCGCGAATACTCCGGCGCGGTGGTGAAGCCGATCTGGTTGTTCACGATGATGTGGATGGTGCCGCCGACCCGGTAACCGGGCAGGTCCGCCATGTTGAGCGTCTCGGCGACGATGCCCTGGCCCGCGAAGGCGGCGTCGCCGTGCAGCATCATCGGCACCACCGAGAAGGCCTTCTCGTCACCGTCGTCGTGGGCGCCGCGATTCAGCAGGTCCTGCTTGGCCCGGACCAGGCCCTCGAGCACCGGGTCGACGGCCTCCAGGTGCGAGGGGTTCGCGGTCAACGAGACCTGAATGTCGTTGTCGCCGAACATCTGCAG
>NZ_LZKF01000094.1:0-28486 GCF_001672665.1 Mycobacterium sp. E2238
CGACCACACAGATCCCGACCACGTCGCTGTTGGCCCCCAGCTCGGCCCGGGTTTCCGCGAACGACGCCGCAGAACCGCGGTAGGGCTCAAGCGATTCCGCCCGGCGTGCCCACAACGTCGTGGGCACCCCGCAGGCTATGAGCCGATCTGCCATTCCCTTGCCCTGGTCCCCGAGACCGATGAATCCGGCTCGGTTCTGCGGCGTCGTTCGCGGAAACCCGGGCCGAGCTGGGGGCCAACAGCGACGTGGTCGGGATCTGTGTGGTCGACGATGCAGGGGTCCAAGACGTCGTCCTGGGCGAATCCGGGGTGCTCGCCGGCATGTCACCCGGGTCCGTGCTGGCCATCCATTCGACGATCAGCCTGGAGGTGTGTCACCAGATTGCGCGGATCGCGGCGGAACGGGGTGTCGGTGTGATCGACGCTCCGGTCAGCGGCGGCGGCTTCGCGGCTGCCGAGGGCAAGCTCACCGTCCTCGTCGGCGGCGAGGACGAAAACTACGAAAAATGCCGCGCGGAGCTCGAAACTTTCGGGGGCAACGTGATTCACCTCGGGCCGCTCGGCAGCGGGTTGATCGCCAAACTCGTCAACAACACTCTGCACGCCGCCCACTACGCCCTGGCGCGCGACGCGATGGTTGCCGGCACTCGGTTGGGCCTGGACGAGCACGCTCTGGGCCGCGCTTTGTCGGTCAGCAGCGGCAACAGCTTTTCGCTGAACACCGCCGTCGCTGTCGGTGGCTTCGGGGTGTTGGCTCCAATGGTCGGACCCCTGCTCCGTAAAGACATCGGAATCTTCGACCGGCTGACCGGCGAACGCGATGCCCCCACCGGCTCGCTGATCGCAGTCGCCGACGAAGCGCTGCAACTTTTCGGATATCCGCGTGAGCCGACCGAAACAGCTCTCTGACCGGTCACCAACGTGTTTCTGGCGCAGCCCGATTCGGCAAGTTGGCGTTGCGCCCGCCCGGAACTCCACGTGGGTCGCCAAGCAGGTTGTACATCAGGCCATCCCGGCGATCGAAACCGGCGGCTGCACGGTCGGCGGTGTTGCTGTCGTCGCATGAATGCGGCTGGGAGCCGCCGCCGATGGCGAGAACCGCTATCGCTTCTCCGATGTCGACTCGGAGGAACCGCCCTCCTGAGCGCGAGGATCAACACCGTCGCGGTCCGCACCGAAAAGAAACCTGTCGGCGATCGCATGCTCGTTGCGAATGGACATCTCCTGGGCGGTGTTGAGCCAGAGTCCCTCGAACCCGGCCGAGTGCATGCCCGCGTGGATGGCGCCGATGTTCCTCAGGTCCTGTGAGGGCAGCTCGCCCCAGCCGTCGTGGTCCTGCCACCGCTCGAAGACCTGCCACTGCGTCTCGGGCACCTCGCCGGGCGCGAAATGCTCCAGCGAGAACATCTCGAACGTGCACCGATTCGGGTCTTCGGCGTCGGGCAACATGCGGTATCCCAGCAGGCAGGACTTCTCGACCAGGATCACCATGGTCGGAAACACATGCCAGTCGCCGTTCCCCGCGAAGTATTGCTCCATCGACATCCGCGGGAAGTCAACGCCTTCGGCGCGGGCGAGTTCCTCGCACATCAGGTGGTACAGAACAAACGGCGGGACGTCGCCGGGCTCCATCGCGGCCAGCTTTTGCGCGGCCCGGTAGTCTCGCTCGGTGACCAGCGACCCGACCTCGAGGTACTGGTATTTCATCGAATTCGCGAACACCTCTGGTCGCGCCGCCTGCTCCTGGCGACCCTTGTCGCGGCCGGCATGCTCGGGACGCTGCGTGTAGACGAACCGCGAGTGGTTCTTATAGGTGATGGTCGGGGTGTAGGGAGCGTAGACGTATTCTTGCGGCGCTGCGGGCTCCGCAGACGGCCGCGGGCCCTGCGCCGATCGCATCGTCTGCGGATGGGTCCCGGGCGTGTGATATCCCTCGATGAACGCGTCGACGACGGTCTTGTAGTTCGCCGGCAGGAACGTGCGCTTGCGCCAGCGGTAGCGCATGTCCTGCAACCGAAATGGCGCCAGCGCGGTCGGCAGCGGGTCCAGCCACTCGAGCAGATCCGGCGGGTCCTCGGCCATGCTCACGAATACCCAGCCACCCCAGGTCCCCACGGCGACGGGACGCAGGCCCCACTGCTGGCGTGGGCGTGGTGCGAACTCGTCGCGACATGGGACGAAGGAGGACCGGCCGTCCAATTCATAACGCCAGCCATGGAATTCGCAGCGCAGCTCTTTGTTGGCCGAGCAACCGCTGCCGCGGACGACCTTCATGCCGCGGTGCGCGCAGGTGTTGTGGAATGCCTTGATGCTGCCGTCCTTCTGGCGCACCACGGCGATGGACTGCCGGCCGATCGTGTACTCGTAGAAGCAGCCGGCGTCCGGTACTTCCTCTTCGCGACACGCGGGCTGCCACACCCGGGTGAACAATCGCTCCAGTTCGAGGTTCAGGAATTCCGGGTCGATGTACCGGCTCTTGGGCACGAAAGTCTCACCGCAGGCGAACTTTTGTGGCACCCGCTCGGTGGCAAGCTCGGTCATTGTCGCACTCTTCGTCGGTTCAGCTGGACGGTGGCTTGTCAAAGATGTTGGGATACAGCACCGCTTCCTTGAACGACGTCTCGATCTCGGCGAACGCGGTCGGGATGTCCCACGTCCCCGACGCCGACACGATCTCGCGTTCGACGACCGGATTGGACATCAGGCTGATCCGCCCGTTCCCGGCGAAGATCACGCGCCGGTTGAGCCAGTCGGACTGCTCGCTGGCCAGATACACGACCGGCGGCACGCAATTCTTCGGTGAAAGGCGAACGTTGGAGTCCGAGTAGTCCATGCTGCCGCCGCCCTTGATGCCCTGCGTCATCCGGGTGCCCGCGATCGGCGCAATGGCGTTGCAGCGCACCCCGTAGTTGCGCAGCGCGTTGGCGCACGAGAAGGTCAGGCCGACGATGCCCATCTTGGCCGCGGCGTAGTTCGGCTGGCTCGGCGCGCCCTGCAAGCCCGACATGGATGTGAAGGTGATCAGCCGGTACTGCCCGCCGCGGTTCTCCCGCCACCAGGCCGCCGCGTGGCGCGTGACGTTGAACGTCCCTTTGAGGTGCACCGACACCACCGCGTCCCAGTCCTGCTCGCTCATCTTGAAGACCATGCCGTCCCGAAGGATTCCCGCGGCGTTCACCACGACGTCCAAGCCGCCGAGCGTCTCGGCGGCGCGGCCGATGAGATCCGCGCATGCGGCGAAGTCGGTGATGTCGGTGGTATCGGCGAATGCCTTGCCGCCACGGCTCGTTATCGCCGCCGCGACGCTTTCGGCCGGACTGGAGTCGTGTCCGGTCCCGTCGACGCCGACGCCCGCATCGGAGACCAGGACCGTCGCGCCCTCGGCGGCCAAGCCCTCGGCCACCGCAGCGCCGATTCCCCGCCCGGCTCCCGTCACCAACGCGGTCCGTCCGTCCAACACACCCATCGTCATCCAACTCCTCGTGGCCTCGCGTCAAAGACGAGCATACAGAACATACAGACAATATCTGTATAGCTGTTTAGCTATCGCCTACTCGAACCCCCACTCGGCATAGCGGCGCTCCAACTCGGCCATCGCCTCCCGGCCGCCGCGGGTACTGCGTTCTTTCATGAAGTTGAACTCGTCGTCGCGCCACACGAGGTTGCTGAACACCGTGTGGCCCATCGGAACCCAGTCCCCGAACTGCGCCATCCCGACGGCGTGCCAAAACGCGATCAGAGCGTGCTTTCCCACCATCAGGCCGTCGGCCGAGTGGTGAGCGATCGCGCGGGCATAGCGCAACGCTTCGTCGCGGAGCCGCTCGGCGGGCACCACCGAGGCGGCTACCCCCCACTCGCGTAGTTCGTGCGCGGTCACCTTGCGGCCGGTGATCATCGCCTCGTAGCCGCGGTTGGGCCCCATCTTGAGCAGCGCGAGCGGCATGGCCGTGGAGAACCCGGCGAACCCGATGCGCGCCTGAGGGCGGGCAACGTACATGTCATCCGAGACGACCAGAATGTCTGCGGCCAGGGCCAGATTCATCCCGGCGCCCAGCGTGGCGCCCTGGCAGCCGGCGATCACCGTCTTCGGGAACTCCAGCCAATTGGTGAGGTGCCGGTGCAGCCGTCGGGCGTTGCCCAGGCGCGCGGTCTGCGGCAGTCGCTCGCCCTTGCGCAGTCCCGCTTCTTCCACCGGGAGCCGGCGCACGTCGTCGCCGCTACAGAAGTCCTTGCCCTCGGCCAGCAACACGACGACCTTGACCTGGTCATCGTCCTCGGCGCGGTCCAGCCGCTCCTTGAAGAGTCGATGCATTCCGGGAGACAGGATGGCGTTGCGCCGTTCGGGCCGGTTGATGGTGATCTGCGCGATGTGCGGTTCGACAACCTCATAGCGGACCCAGTCCTCGTCGACCTCGAATTCGCCTCCAGCGGCGGAGTCGGTGGCCATCAGCCCTCCTTCGCGCGTTGGCAGTACATAAGTACACTAGTCGATCAATTGTCACATCTGGTGATACGGTCGGCGAATGCCAACATTCACGGTCACCAAGCGGCTCGCCGTGTCACCGGACGCGGTGTGGGCCGTTCTCGCCGACTTCGGTAACGTCGACTGGATCCCCGGACCCAGCGATGTCAGGGTCGAGGGCGAAGGACCCGGCATGCGGCGGTTCATCGCCGCGAGCACCGAGAAGCCAGTCATCGAGACTCTGATCTGGATCAAGCCGGACGAGCGTGCGCTGTCGTACGAGATCACCAACAACCCGATGCCGGTCAGCCGCTTCGTGGCGGTCAACACCGTAACCGAGAGCGCGGATGCCGGCGGAGAATCAATCGTGGTCTGGGACATCGACTACGAGCCGATTGGTGATGATGCCGCCGCGCGCGATGCCATGGAGTCCGTTTACGGCTTGATGGCGGGCTGGGTACAGGACTTCGCCCAAGCGAGAGGGTCCGGATAGAACACTTAGACAGAAATTGTATATTAGTTTAGGATTGTTCGAGTGATTGATCCTCTCGGTCTGGTACTGATCAGCGTCGACGACCACACCGTGGAACCACCCGACATGTTCAACGGCCGGGTGCCAAGCCGTTTCGCCGACGACGCACCGCGCATCGTCGAGGACGCCGACGGCATGTGTTTCTGGGTGTACGACGGTCTGCAGCTGCCGAACATCGGGCTCAACGCCGTTGTGGGCCGGCCCAACGACGAATGGGGATTCGAGCCGTCGCGATTCAGCGACATGAGGTCGGGGTGCTACGACGTCGACGCACGGGTGAACGACATGGACGCCTCCGGGGTCCTTGCGTCGCTGTGCTTCCCGTCGTTCCCGACCATCTCGGGCGCGCTGTTCACCTACCGCGGGGACCGCGACGTGTCCGAGGCGATGGTGCGCGCCTACAACGACTGGCACATCGAGGACTGGTGCGGCCGGCATCCCGACCGGTTCATCCCGATGGGGATCCTGCCGTTGTGGGACGCGAGACTGGCCGCGGCCGAAGTGCGGCGCCTGGCGGGGCGGGGCTGTCGCGCCGTGACGGCTCCACAACACATCGGGAGCTACGGGCAGCCGCCCTGGCAGGATCCGCACTGGGATCCGCTGTGGGAGGCGATCTGCACAGAGAACACGGTCGTGAACATCCACATCGGCACGGGTGGCGGATTGCCGGTGCCGTCGGACCTGACCACCTATCTGGCGTACAACTCGATGCTGCCGATCGACACCCAGCGCTTCGTGGCCGACCTGTTGTTCTCACCCATTGTGAAGAAGTTCCCGTCCATCAAGTTCTCGCTGTCGGAGGGCGGCATCGGATGGATTCCGTTCCTGCTGGAGCGATTCGAGGACATCTACTCGCGACAGCGGGCCTGGACAGGAGACGATTTGGGTGACGGGCTGAGCCCCAGCGACGTGTATCGCCGCAACTTCATGTCGTGCTTCATCCGCGACCGGGTCGGCATCGAGATGCGGGGGCGCATCGGAGTGGACACCATCTGCTGGGAGATGGACTACCCGCACTCGGACAGCAGCTGGCCGGACGCGCCCGAGCAGCTCGCCGCCCAGTTGGAGGGCTGCACACCCGACGAGGTCGAGGCGATCACCTGGCGTAATGCGGCCCGCGCCTTCGGCTACACCGGCGTCGAGCGACGGGGCAGGGAACACTGCACCGTCGCGGCGCTGCGGGAAAGAATTGCCGGCCTGGATCTGTCGGCGCCGAAGGTGGACGCCGGCCGCGCGCCCAGGGCGGGCGCTACCGCGATCACGTACGGCGACATGAAGGTACGGATGGCGTCGATCCTTCGCGGTGGGGCGTGACCGAACCGGATTACGGGGTCGTCCTCACCGGGGCCGATCGGCAGTTCCGCGACGAGGTGCGCGGGTTTCTTGCAACGGCATTGACCTCGGACGTCCGCGTCCAGGGCCGCGACGAAATGGATCGATTGAGCCGAATGCGCCTGTGGCAGAGGCGTCTTCACGACGCGGACTTGGCGGCGATCTCATGGCCGTCCGAATATGGTGGTCGCGCGGCCACTCCGGTGCAGCAGCTCATCTTCAACGCCGAGATGGCCGCCGCGCACGCTCCAGAGCCCATCAACCGCAGCGCCGTCAATCAGCTCGGCCCCACGATCATTCAGTGGGGTACCGACGAGCAACGCCAACGCTATCTGCCGAAAATCCTTTCGGGCGAAGAGGTGTGGTGTCAGGGATTCAGCGAACCCGACGCGGGCAGTGATCTCGCCGCCCTGAAGACCAGGGCCGAGATCCACGGCGAAGAGCTGGTCATCACCGGGCAGAAGGTGTGGACGTCCAAGGCGCAATACGCCGACTGGATCTACATCCTGGCACGCACGGATCCCACGGCGGACAAGCACCAAGGAATCAGCTACATCCTCATACCCCTACGCACCAGCGGGATCGAGGTGCGCCCGATCCGCCAGATCACCGGGCAGGCCGAGTTCAACGAGGTGTTCTTCGATTCGGTGCGGGTGCCGCTCGCCAACGTGCTCGGCCCACTGCACGGCGGCTGGCGGGTGGCCAAATCCACGCTGGGCTACGAGCGCGTCGGACAGAGCCGCACCCATCGGATCGAACGGCGGCTGGCGATTCTGATCAAGATGGCGCAGGAGCAAGGAGCGCTGGGGCACGAGGGCTGCGGCGACGGCTACGTGGCCGATCGGATCGTCGGTTTCGCCGCGCGGGTGGAGGCGCTGCGTCAGATCTCGGCCCAGGCGACGGCCGCCGGCGTCCGCGGTGTCAGTCCCGGACCCGAGGCGTCGGTGGCCAAGCTGTTGACATCGGAAGTCGATCAGGAGATGGCCAATTTCGGGCTGGAACTCACCGGGCCGGGTGGCACCCTGGAGCGCGGCTCGGCGGGGGCGACGAACAACGGGAACGTCGCACGGAGCTACCTGCTGATGCGGGCCGCGACCTTCGGTGCGGGCACATCTGAGGTCCAGCGCAACGTGATCGCCGAGAAGCTGCTGGGACTGCCGCGTGACCCCTGATGCCCCGTCGTCGCTGAGCGAACTCGCACGCAGCGCGGCCGAACTCGAGCAGTTGCGGGCGTCGGCCGATGACGCCCTCCGAAAAGTGTGGTCTGCCAGCTCTTTTCGGGGCCTGCTCGATGGCCCCGGCCCGGTGTTCGACCCGAAGCTCTGGCAGACGATCGTCGAGGCCGGCTGGGCCGACGTCTTGGTTAGCGAGGCCGCCGGGGGCGGAGGGGGCGGGCTCCGTGATCTGTGCGTGCTGGCCGAGGCCGCCGGCGCGGCGTCGGCCCCTGTCCCGCTTGCGATGGTGGCTGCCACGGGATGGTGCGAGAACCGCTGCGCCGACGGGATTCCCGTGCTGCTGCCCGAGCGCGGAGAGCGCACCGCGGCGGGCGTCTCCGGAGTGTGGCCGCTCGTGCCGTTCGGTGCGGTCGCAACCAAGTTGTTGGTCTGCGCGGGCGACGGAGAGTCCGCCGTGCTCGGGGTTGTCGAACCGGCGGAGGCGGGCGTGGTGCGCGAGCCGGTGACGCCCCTGGATCACAATCCCGGCGCACGAATCACGCTGAGCGATGCGCCGATTCAGGTCCTCGAGACTGGGCCGGGTGCGGTCCGCCGCCACGGTGAAGCCGCGCTGCGCGGCCTGATCGGCCGGGTGGCCGAGTTGGTTGGCATTGCGGCGGCCGCCAACGAGGCCGCAACCGAGTACGCGAAGCTGCGCGTCGCGTTCGGCCGCCCGATCGGCGCCTTCCAGGCGATCAAGCACCGCCTGGTCGATCAGCGGTGCGCGATCGAGATCGGGCGGGCGCTCGTCAATCGTGCCGCCGACGCCTGCCAACACGGGCATCCCGAGGCCCCCGCACTGGGCTCCCTCGCCGCCTACTGGGGCGTCGACGCGCTGCGTACCGTGCCCGAGGGCGCCACCCAGGTGTTCGGCGGCATCGCGTACACGTGGGAGCACGATGCCCACGTTCATCTCCGCCGGGCGGCCAGCGCCGCGGGAAATCTCGGTCAGCGCGCGCACCACCGCGACATCGTCACGCGCTGGCTTACGGGGCGCTATCCGGTGGAGCAGCCGGGAGGTGGCGGGTGACCTCGTTCCTCTCGGGTGTCAAAGTCCTTCAGGTCGGCGATGGGATCGCCGCTGCGGCGGCCACGTCGCTGCTGGCGAACCTCGGCGCCGAGGTGAGTAAGCTCGGCGGCGGTTTCTCGCCGCCCCGGGTAGGGCCGATGATCGCGGTTGGCGCCGCGACGGTTCCACTGGTTGACGTGGTTCTCGATCGTGGCAAGCGAGTCCTGCGATCACCAAGCGACACATCGGCATTGATCGACGCACACGACATCGTGATCGTCGACCACGACGCCGCGATCGACCCGCCGCAGGCCAGAAACGCCGTGGTGGTGAGCGTCAGCCCATTCGGCCTGACCGGACCGCGCTCCGTCGAGCGGGGTGGTGAACTGATCGCCCAGGCGGCCGGTGGCATGCTCGCTACGATCGAGGGCTCCGACGGGACGCCGGTGCCCGCCCCTGGCTATGTCGCGCTCAAGGCGGCGGGCGCGGTGACGGCGCTGGCGGCCCTGCACGGCCTCGATCGGCGCAACGCTACGAGCGCGCCGGTGAGCGTGGATGTGTCGGTGCAGGAGGCGGTCGCATTCACCGCGGCCCTTCCCGAGTGCGCCCACGTGCTGTACTCCTGCCCGGGAAGGGCGGGCAGCGGGCGCTATCTCGCCCCGTCGGGCTTGTTCGCCTGCCGCGATGGACTGGTGCGCATCACCGCCGTCGAAAATCACCAGTGGACCGGACTGTTGGTGGCCTTGGGTCATCCCGCATGGGCCACGGGCCTGGGCGAACGAGCCGCGCGGATAGAGCACGCCGATTTGATCAACCACCACGTCGGGGCGTGGGCGGCGACGCTCCTCAAGGAAGACTGCGCAGCCCTGTTGCAGGCCAACGGCGTGCCTTCGACGCCGGTGAATACACCCGCAGAGATCCTGACGTCGCCCCAATTCGCTTCTCGCGGAGCCATTTCGGTGACTCGACTGGGCGGTACTGCTCTGTCCGTACTGGCCCCCCCATGGGCGACGCGCCCGGGCGGGCGATTCGGACGGCACCGCACAGGCCGGCTGAACGACCTGCGAGTCGCCGAGCTGACCCACGTCCTGGCCGGGCCGATCGTCGGCGCGCTCCTCGGTGGGATGGGTGCCCGGGTGCTGCGACTGGAAGACCGCGACCGACTCGACATCTACCGGCGCACCGGACCGTTCGCCGCAGGGCAGCCCGGCGTCGAGCGCGGCGCGTATTTCGCGGTGGCCAACCACTCCAAGCGCAGCGCGCTGATCGATCCCGGCCGGGCGACGCAGGACGTCGCCGCCGCCCTCGAGGAAGCCGACGTGCTGATCGAGAATGTCGGCGCGGCGCGGCTGACCCGGCTCGGCGTCGACCCCGTCGAAATCGCCGACTCGGGCCGGTTGGTGATGCGGGTCTCGGGTTTCGGGTCGACGGGTCCCATGGCCGGATACCGCGTGTACGCCAACAACGTTCAGTCCTACGGGGGTCTGGCCGGACTCACCACGGGATCCGACGGGTCGCCGGCGCGGCTCGGCACGGTAATCGCCGACCCGCTGTCTTCGGTGGTGGCCGCCACCGTGATAGCGGCGTGGGCGCTCGGGCCTGCCCGCGACTCCGGGGCGGTGATCGATCTGTCCATGGCCGAGGTGGTGGCGTCCACGGTGGCCGAATTCGTCGCCGCGGCTTCGGCCGCCGAGGGGGTGGTGTCCGACAGTGGGGCCGCCGCGCGGGGCGGCGTCTACCGTGGCGCCGATGACCGTTGGGTGGCGGTCGAACTCTCGGCTCCCGCGGACTGGGCGCGCCTGGCGGAATTGGCCGAGGAACCCGATCAGCTCGCCGCGCTGATCGCCGGCGCGCCGGCCGGCGAGGCGGCAGCGCGCCTGACGGCCGCGGGGTTGCGCGCTGCGGTCGTGCAACGCGCGGACGACCTGGTGGACGACCCCCACCTGGCCGCGCGGGGATTCTTCCCGGAGATCACCCACCCCGATCCGGATATCACCACCGCGCGCCTGGTCGGTCTCCCGTGGCGATTCACCGGGCAGGGCCCGATCCCGCTGGCACCGCCGCCGGCCCTGGGCGACGCGAATGCCCGTCAGGAGAGGATGACAAGTGCCGGCTGATCCACCCAGTGATGAGACTGCGACGGTGTGGGCGTCGACGTTCGTGCCGTCGAGGTCGCCGATTCCCGAGTTCGGCCAGGAGGGCTACTCCGTCGCATGGGTCGACACCCGCGACGGCCGGGTGCAACTCCTGGTATCCGGGCCACGGCCCGGGCCCGGTGCCGTTGGCCGAATCGTCGAGCGGAAGCTTGGCGAGGCTGAAGTGCTGCTCTTCGAGGCGGATCCGGCGTGACGGGCGTCCACGTCGCGGGCGTCGGGCTCACCCCGTTCGGCAAACACGGCGACGCCGCGCTCGCACAGTTCGGGGTGACGGCCGCTCGGCAGGCGCTCGAGGACGCGGGTCTCGGCTATGACGCCATCGGCGAGGTCTTCTGCTCGTCGTCGATGGCACCGCCGCAGACCGGGCTGAAGGTCGCGCATGCGTTGGGACGCAGCGGGATCCCGGTGACCGCGATCGAAAGCGCCTCGGCGGGGGGCATGGTCGCCCTGCGGCATGCTGTGTGGGCGGTGGCGTCGGGCCGCTGCGGGGCGGCGTTGGCGATCGGCTATGAGAAGACGACCGCGCTCGAGCCCGGCGGGGTGGTACCGGCGGCGGTCGATTTCTGGGACCGGTTCCCGCCGCAGATCCACTACGCGATCGAGGCGAATCGCTTTCTGTACGAGGCGAACTGCGCGCCGGATGTTATCGGTGCCGTCGCGGCCAAGTCGTATAACCAGGCGCGCCTGAATCCGCTGGCGGCTCGGCGCAACGACCACGAGGTGACCGTTGAACAGGTGATGTCGTCGCGGATGATCGCCGAGCCGCTAACCAAGATGATGTGTCACGCCTCGGTCGACGGCGGCGCCGCGATCGTCGTGACGTCCGGACAACGCCCGCGGTCCGTGGCGATCAACGCCATCGAGCAGACGAGTTGGCCCCGCGACCCGGGCTGGCCGCTGGCCGGTCCGTGCGTCGGTCCGCCGTCGCAAATAACCCTGACGGCACGCCGGGCTTACGCCGCGGCGCAGGTCGCGGCGAATGACGTCGGAATCGTTTCCCTGCATGACATGTGCGCCAGCGAGGAGGTCACCGCGCTGATCGCACTCGGCCTCGTCGACGTCAAGGACGTCGCCGAACTCGTTCAGTCGGGCGGGTTGGGATCCAAAGGCAGGCTGCCGACCAACACCGACGGCGGCTGCCTTGCCCGCGGGCACGCGTTCGGTGCAACGGGACTGGCCCAGGTCGCGGAGGTGGTGAGTCAGCTTCGTGGAGAGTCGGATTCGCGGCAGGCCGCCGATCCGCGCGTCGGGCTGGCGCAGGCGATGGGGGGCGGTGGGTCCTGTGTTGTGGCCGTACTGGGTCGGTGATTCGGCCCTCAGCCGGGGTCTTCGTAAGACCGGCCGAGAAATCGTTCGACGAGGGCGCGTTCGTCGGCGGGGTCCCTCACCGGCCACCACCACAGCGCCAGGAACGCCCGGATAAGCCATTGGGCGGCAAGTGGATCCGCATTGTCGGATCCGAGCATGTCATAGGCGAGTGCGGTGACAGCGGGGGAGTTCGTGAGCCACTCGCTGCGCGGCACCGTCGGTGCGGTCTGCATGAGCTGAGCCAACGGATCAGAGCGCAGGCGCTGCAAAGCCAGGATGGTGGCCGTCACCACTCGTTCGCGGCCGGTCAGGTCTTTGATGGCCTCGCGCACGGTATCGACGATACGGCTTGCCTGGAGGGCAACCACCGCGTCCCTGATGGCCGCCTTTCCGCCGGCGTGCCGGTAAATCGTCGCCGGTGAGCAGTGGACCGTTTCGGCGAGGCTCTCGATGGTGAACTCGTCGTATCCGACGTGCGAGATGAGGTCGGCGGCGGCCGCATATATCCGTTCTGCGGCTGCGCTGCGGCGATCCCGGCCCACCAGCCAGTCGTTCTGTGCCATACAACCCTCCCGTACAGCCAACAGAAACTTCCCTCAGGCTGAGAATTATCGGTAACAATTCTCAGGCTAACGCGCTGGTCCTCCCGCGCAAGGGGTTTGGGGTGCACGGACGGCGCGGCGGGAGGCTTATCAAACTTTCCTCGCCCTATTGACCGCGCCGGCGGTCACCTTCAGCCTGGGTCTATGGCGGTCTTGAGCGACCCGGTCGATTTCTTCGGTGCCGAGGCTTTGCAGGATCCGTATCCGATGTATGACCGGATGCGCGCGACGGCTCCGGTGCATCGCATCGCCGGTTCCGACTTCTATGCCGTGTGTGGCTGGGAAGCGTTGATCGAGGCCGTCACTCGGGTCGATGACTTTTCGTCCAATCTCACGGCAACCATGATTTTCCGCGAGGACGGCAGCATCGGGGCATTGCCGATGATGGAGGCGGGAAGCCCCACCCACGCCCTGGCCACGGCCGATGATCCGGCGCACGCACTGCACCGCAAGATCTTGCTCCCACACCTGTCCGCGCGCCGGGTGCGGATCATCGAGGAATTCGCTGCGGAGACCGCCGAGCGCCTGTGGGAGGAGAACCTGCACCAAGGACGCATCGAATGGATGGGCGCGGTGGCGAACCGGCTTCCGATGATGGTGGTCGCAAAATTGCTGGGCCTGCCCCATGCCGATGTCGACAAACTGATCCGGCTGGGTTACGCCACCACCACCCTGCTCGACGGCGTCGTCACCGAGGCGCAGCTCGCGGAGGCCGGGGTTGCGGCGTTCGAACTGTCCGCGTACGTCATGGAACATTTCGACAAGGCGGATACCGCGGACAAATCCGGGCTGATACCGGACATGGCCGCCCGCTACGCCTCTGGCGAGGTGGACCAGGCCGTGGCGATGGGCATCATGCTCACGCTGTTCAGTGCCGCCGGCGAGTCGACCGCCTCGTTGTTGGGCAGTGCGGCATGGATTCTCGCCGACCGCCCCGAGGTCCAACAGCGGATTCGCGAAAACCCGGAATTACTGGGCAATTTCATCGAAGAAACACTGCGCTACGAGCCGCCGTTTCGTGGCCACTACCGCCATGTGTGGCGTGACACCACCCTCGGCGGGGTAGAGGTGCCGGGGAATGCGCATCTGATTCTTTTATGGGGAGCCGCCAACCGCGACCCCGAGCACTTCGAGTCGCCCAACGAATTCCTTCTCGACCGCAGCAACGGGAAGGGGCATGTGACGTTCGGCAAGGGCGTGCATTTCTGCGTCGGGGCGGCCCTGGCCCGGTTGGAGGCTCAGATCGTGTTCAAGATGCTACTGGAGCGCACCACCTGGATCGACGCGTGTGACGTCGGAGATTGGCTGCCCAGCATCCTGGTCCGGCGGCGGAAGCGTCTGGAGCTCGTCGCCCGGTAGCGGCCCACGACGCGCGCGTCAGTGGCCGAGTAACCGGGCCAGCGGCGTCAGCGGGTACACGCCGCCGGCGCGGTTGAGAACCGGCTCCAGTAAACGCATTTGCCGCATGATGCGGCTGTGGAACAGCCGAATGAGCTCGGTGTCCATGTTGTCCGGCGCCTGCAGCACGAATGCCTCCAGCGCCGCATCGCCCGCACGCCAGTCGGCGTATCGGGAGCCGAGTAAGCGTTCGACGTCGTCGAGGTTTTCGGATTCGATCGCGGGACCCTGCCGGCAGACGCCGGCAACGTAGCGCGCGGTTTGCGCGGTTTGATGCCGGCGAAAGCGCTCAATCTCGGTCTCGGCGGGTACTTCTTCGATGATGGGTGCCAACGCGTCGATAAGGCCGCTCTGGCGGACATCTGTCGCCTGCGGGAGTCGGTAATCGTCGAGGGCGACGCCCTCGACCGCGGCCATGGCTTCGACTGCGTTGAGCGAGCATTGCTGAAACCACTCCTCATATTGCAGCAAGTCGCTCATTGGAAAAGGGTTGTGCAAGACCATCACCAACGAGAGAGGCGTGGTGAGCGAGAACTGCGCGGTGTGGAACTCGACCACCGGCAGGTCCAGTTCCACACCGGAAACCTCCTCATAGCGCCGGAACGCGCGCTCGAGGTCGCCGAAGGGCTCGGAGATGTCGCGCAGGCGCAGTCCTGCGAGGTCATGGGCGGTGTCGCCGAGGTAGGCCAGTTCGACGTCGAGCAGTCCGGTCACACGACCGTCGGCGAACATGAACTGTCCGGGATCGCCGAGGACGAAGCGGGGGTCGAACCGGTGCGCGGGAACGTGGCGGCGGATCCAGCCGATGCCGAATTCCAGAAACGGCTCCGGGCGCTTTTTGGTAGACCGATACCTCGCGACGGACGCTTCGAAGCTCGACAACGCATGCTGCTGAGGGTCTTTGGGCAACTTGAGCCCGACGGCAGAGAACTCACCCGGATCCAACCGATGGATCCGCGCAAGGATTTCCATGTATTCGTCGATGACCGAGTCGCGTTCCGCTGCACTCGGCGAGGTTGACAGATTGGTGGCGCCGGGCAGGCGATCCATCACGATGGCCGGTGGTGCGTCAATCCGACCGTGAATGTGTGGGACTGGAATCCCTTGCTTCTCCAGGGCTTCAAGGACGTCTGCTTCTCGATGGGTGGACAACGAGAACTCCATGCCCTCGCGGTTGCCCCGCACATACAGCGGCACGATCGTGCCGTCGCGTTCGACGTCGGCGAACCAGGCCGGACGCCAACGTGGTTGGCGCTCGAAGGCCCGCACGGGCCCCAGGTGACTCTCGAGCCAGCTTCGAACCGCCTCATCGTGTGTCATGTCATCGGGGAGGTCAGAAGCCCATTTTCAGCGCGGCACCGGCGTCGATGAACATCTGCAGCCCGGTGACGTATCGCGATTCGTCAGAGGCGAGGTAGACCACGGCGTGCGAGATGTCCTCGGGCTGCACCCAGGGCACCGGCATCGCCTGGAGCATCGGGTAGATCACGAAGGCATCGTCGTGTGTCGGAGCCTCCAGGTCGGGCCGGAACGTCTTGTACATCATCGGGTTGTTCATCATCGCGGTGTTCACGTTCGTCGGGTGCACGGCGTTGACGCGTATCTCGCGCGCCGCCAGCGTCATCGCCATCGATTTGACCCAGTCGCGGACGAACTTCTTGGCCAGACCGTAGCCGAGCCCGCCGGGGCCCGAGTTGCCGCCACCGTTGAACATGTCGTGTTGGGAGACCAGTCCGGCGATCGAGCCGGTGGCGATGATCGACGCACCGGTGTCCAGATGGTCGAACGCGGCGTTGACGGTGTTGACAACGCCGAGAAAGTTCACGTCGAGCACGTCGCGGAACGCCGGATACCCTTTGTGCTCTCCGTGCGGGCAGATGCCGGCGTTGGCGACGACGACGTGCAGCCCGCCCAGTTGGGCAACGCCGTCGTCGATCGCCTTCTTCAGGGCCGCCCGATCCCGCACATCGGCCACCGCGGTGACCACCCGCCGGCCGGCCTTCTCCACCAGCTTCGCCGTCTCGTCGAGGTCGCTCTTGCGTGCCATCGGGTAGTCGTTGGTCGCGATGTCGTCGCAGATGTCAACGGCGATGATGTCGGCACCCTCGTCGGCGAGATGGACTGCGTGACTACGTCCTTGGCCGCGCGCGGCACCCGTGACGACCGCAACTTTGCCGCTGACTCGATTCATCTGCTTACTCCGTTGGTTGGATCTTAAGAGGGCTGTCGATCACGCGATGGTTCCGCTGTCCTTGAGGGCGATGATGTCGTCCCAGTCCTTGCCCAGTTCGAGCAATAGCGCCTCGGTATGTTCGGCGAACTCCGGTGTCGGGCCGAGAGTAAACGGTGTCTGATCGAAAAGCACGGGGCTAGAGACCAACTCGAGGGCACCGCCGCTGCCTTGGATGGGCGCGATGACACCGTTTGCCCTCACCTGCTCGTCAGCCACAACATCCATCGTGTTCTGTACGGGCGCCCACTGCCCTTCGAAACCGGCCAGCGCTTTGCGCCAGTGCTCGAGGGTTTTGCTTCCGAGCACCTCGCGCAGGATCGCAGTTGCCTGCGCCGCGTTGCGGGTTAGCAGCTCATGGCTGGCAAAGCGTTCGTCGGTGGCAAGCTCGGGGAGTCCGACCCGCGCACAGAAGTCCGCCCAATAGCGGAAACCTTGCATCATCGACAATCCCATGTACCGCCCGTCGCCGGTGCGGTAGAAGCCCACCAGCGGATTGTGCGGGGCGACGTTGGCGCCGGCTGGGTTTGCCTGCCACGGCTCTCCGGAGATCAGCGCGGCGTTGACTGCCACCCCCATCGCCCACACCCCCACTCCGAGGAGCGACACATCCACCACCTTGGCCTCACCGGTCCGATCACGAGCGAACAGCGCCGCCGCGATTCCGCCGGCAATTGTCATGCCGCCCAGAGAATCTCCGTACGCCGGGCCGGGTTGTGCGACGACGCCGCCCATATCGGGCGGGGTGACGCTTGCCCCGCTACCGCCTCGGCTCCAGAAGCCGGTCATGTCGTAGCCACCGATGCCGGCCTCGTCGCCGAGCGTTCCGTATGCGCTGCCCCGCACATAGACGATGTCGGGATTCGCCGTCCGCAAGTCATCGACGTCGATCCGCAGTTTGGCACGGGCGTCGGGCAAGAAGTTGGTCAGGAAAACGTCGCTTGTGCGCGCAATGTCCATCAGCAATTCATGGCCGGCCGGTGTCGAGATATCCAGGGCGATAGATCGTTTGCCGCGGTTCGCGTGCTCCATGACGGGGTTGCGGTCGCCGGCGATCTGCACGTTGCCGAGCTGACGTAGGCCCCGCTGGGCATCGCCGGTGCGCGGATGTTCGATTTTGAGTACGTCGGCGCCCCAGTCCGCAAGCACCGCACCGGCGGCCGGAACGAACGTCCACTGGGCAACCTCGAGGACGCGTACGCCTGCCATGGGTCCGCTCATGGGCACGCCCCTCAGCGGTAGTCGAGCACAACAGGCAGGTGGTCGTGCGTGTGCACCAGCGTCGACACGCGGGGCACTCGGTCGCCGACCACGTGAATCCCCTTGGCGCGCCGCGCCACTTCTTCCAGCAGCAGACGAGCTTCGCGTCGAGCCAGGGCGGCGCCCATGCAGAAGTGCTCGCCGACCCCGAAGCCGAGGTGATTGGCGGCGTCCTGGCGGTGGATGTCGAACTGTTCGGCGGTCGGGCCCCAGTGCTCCTGATCGCGGTTCGCGGACGCATAGGCGAGCAGCACCCCGTCGCCTTCCTTGACCTCCGCACCGCGCAGACGGACGTCGCGAGCCGCCTGCCGGGCCATGCTCATCACCGGCGTCCAGTAACGCAGCACCTCCTCGACGGCGTTGCCGCTCAGGCCAGGATCGGCGAACAACACCGCCGATTGGTCGGGATGCGTGTCGAGGCAATCGGCGATTCCCGCGATCAGGCTCTGCGTGGTCTCACTGCCGGCGGCGAGCAAGGTGAGCGCGTAGATCATCACCTGCATGTCGTCGAAGGGCACCCCGTCAACGGTCACCTGGGAGAGCATCGTGAGCAGATCGTCCTGAGGATGCTCCTTGCGTTCGGCGACGAGGCCCATCAGATAGGGCCCGATGTGTTCGAAGATGAACGCGTAGTCCTCGTCGCTCGCGGCCCCACCACCGACATTGGCGATCGTGGTCGCCCAGCCCGCGACCTTCGGCCAGTCTTCCTCGGGCACTCCCAGCAGGTAAGCGAACACATACACGGGGATGGGCTCGGCGACCCGTTGAATCCAGTCGAATTCACCCTTCGGCAGGTCGTCGAGCACATCGTTGACGACCTGGCGTACCCGGGCCTCCATCTTGGCGACCGCGGCCGGCGTGAACCGCACGCCGACAGCCTTGCGGTGCACTCGGTGCACCGGCGGATCCATGAACATGATGCCGCGGTTGCCATATCCCTGAGGGTCGCGGCCCTCCCGGTGCGCGATCAGATCCATCATGATCCCAATGCGCTCCGACTTGAACTTCTCGGGTCGAGCCGAGATACCCTTGATGTCTTCGTACTTGGTGATGACCCAGAACTGGCCCTCCTCGTACCAATGCACGGGGTCGTGTTCGCGCAACTGCGCGAATGTGGCGTTCGGGTCGCCGAGGTAGAACGCCGGCTCGTCGAAGCGGGCCGCTGTGATCGTCACCATAAGACTGAACAATAGAACATCAACTGTTAATCTGCGAGTAGCCGTCCCCGCGAGGCCTGGCTGCGGCGCGGCGTTGGCAGAAGAACAAAATCTGTTTTATTGTTGCATGGTGAGCGTCGGGTTGTCCCACCTTCGGGTATGCGACCTCGGCGGTCAACTGGCCGGCGCCGGGGCGACTAAGATCCTGGCCGCCTTCGGTGCCGAAGTCATCCGAGTCGAAGACCCCGCAACGCGCGGGATGTGGGACGCGCTGCGCGGCGTCGGCCCGTTCGTCGACGAGCGCCGGGGCGTGAATCTGGGTGCCGGCTTCAACAACCACAACGTGGGCAAGCTCGGAGTGACCATCAACCTGCGTCAAGAGGCAGGCAAGCAGCTGTTGCGTGAGCTGATCGCCCTCTCCGACATCGTCTGCGAGAATTTCGCCGCCGGCGTGCTGGACAGGATGGGTTTCGGCTACGACGAGCTGCGCCGGATCAAGCCGGACATCATCTACGTCTCCAACTGCGGCTTCGGACATAGCGGCCCCTACCGCGATTTCAAGACCTGGGGTCCCATCGTTCAGGCGCTGAGCGGGCTGACCTTCACCGCCGGGTTGCCCGACCGTGAGCCCGCGGGATGGGGCTACTCGTACATGGACCACGTCGCCGCCTACTACATGACGGTCGCGATCCTGGCGGCACTGCATCAGCGCGAACGCACCGGCGAGGGTCAACACATCGACTTGGCCACCGTGCCTGCGGGCATCGCGATGCTGCCCACCGAGGTGCTGGATTGGACGGTCAACGAGCGGCCCGCGCGCCGGCCGGGGTTCCCGGACGGTAACCACGCCGACTTCGGTGAGATGGCTCCGCATGGGATCTACCCGTGCCTGGGCGAGGACCGGTGGATCGCCATCGCCTGCCGCGATGACCGCGACGTCGCCCTGCTGTCCAAAGTCGTCGACGAACCGCGATTGACAGACGACCGATTCGCGACCCTAGAGCAGCGGTTGCTCGGCGCCGACGCACTCGACGCACTCGTCAGCGCCTGCACCAGAACTCGCGAAGCCTCCTCGCTGGCAGCCGAACTCACTGCGGCCGGGGTGCCGGCGAGTGTCGTGAAGTCGCCGCGGGAACGGATCGACGAAGACCCGGATCTCGCCGAGTGGGGACTCTTTCCGACCGTGACGCACACCGAGATCGGGACGGTGCGCGTCGAAGGGGTTCCCCTGCGAATGTCGGCCTCGCCGTGGAACATTTCGCGGGCCGCGCCGTGTCTGGGCGAACACAACCGAGACGTGCTGGGCGGGCTGCTCGGGCGCAGTGATCAGGAGCTGGACGAATTGACGAAGCGGGGTGTGATCTGAACGCGCTGAGCGGGATTCGCATCGTCGAGATCAGCGGCCAGTTCACCCCCGTCGGGGGAAGGTTGCTCGCCGAACTCGGCGCGGAGGTCGTCGTGGTCGAACCTCCCGCGGGATCCTCACATCGGTCGCGACCGCCGTTCGCGCACGACAACATCGGGTCGGATACCAGCCTGCGCTGGTGGAGCGGCAACGTGGGCAAGAGGTCGGTGACCGTCGATCTCGACACCGCGGAGGGTGCCAACGCACTGGGGCTCCTGATCGCCGGCGCCGACATCGTGATCTCCGGGTCCGGCCCCGTCGGCGACGCCCGGCACCCGTCGCTGATCTGGGTGGCGGTCACCCCATTCGGCCTCGACAGCATGCGGGCCGACCAACCCGTCACCGACCTCACCATGCTTGCCGGCGGGGGTCCGGTCTGGAACTGCGGCTACGACGATCACTCCCTGCCGCCGGTCCGCGGCGCCGGCGAGCAGTCGGCCAACCTCGCCGGCCTGTATTGCGCGATCGGAGCGCTGGTGGCCCTTGCGCACCGGGACCAGACCGGCCAGGGTCAGCTCGTCGACGTCAGCGTCAATGCGGCCTGCAACGTCAGTTCTGAGCAGACGACGTACCACTGGCTGGTCAACAACGAGACGTGCGTCCGCCAGACCGGCCGTCACGCGTACTTCACGCGGAGCCAACCGACGCAGGTCCGGTGCGCCGACGGCGCCTACGCCACCACCGGCGTGCTACCCCGCAAGCCGACCGAATTCGCGAACCTGCTGACCTGGCTCGCGGACCTCGGCCTGACCGACGAGCTTCCCGAGGCGGTGTTCCTGGAAATGGCCGCCTCTCGCGACGAGCCGGTCGACATCGCGATGATCGGTGCCGACGACGAGACCACCGCGATACTGATGGCGGCCCGCGACGCGATCACCTTGATTGCTTCCCGGATGCCGGCGAATGAGTACTTCCTGGAAAGCCAGCGACGCGGATTCCCCGCCGGAGCGGTGCTGTCACCCGACGAGGCCTTCGAGGACGAACACATCGCCGCCCGCGGGTTTCACGTGCCGGTCCACCACCCGGAACTGGGGGAGACGTTCCGCTATCCGGGCACGCCATACCTTTTCAGCGCCACTCTTGCGGGCGGCCCCGTACGGCCACCCTTGCTCGGGGAACACAACGCGCTGCTCGACGAACTCGCCGACGACACCGCATGACCCCCGGTGACCGCCTCACCCATATCGGGCTGTGCGTCAGCGATCTCGAAAGATCCGTCCGATTCTATTGCACGGCAATGGGATTCGACGAAAGCGGCCGCCTGACGGTCGACGGGCCCGAGACGGCACGGCTGCTGGGCGTGCCCGGGCTGGTGCTGGTCTTGGTCTACCTGCAACGCGACGGATTTCGCCTCGAGTTGCTCGGCTACCCGGTACCGGGTGTGCGCGAGAAGCGCCGGCCCCGCCGGATGAACGCTGTGGGCTTCACGCACCTGTCTTTCCGCGTCGACGACGCGGACGCGGTCGTCGCGCGTATCGAGCGCCTGGGTGGCCAAGCCCGACCGGAACGAACGGTCACATTCGACGGCGGCAACCGGGGACTGATGGCGACTGACCCCGACGGCAACTGGATCGAGTTGATCGAGCGCACGCCGCCGAGCGACTGAGCAGTTAGTCACTCAACGTCCGATTGTTCATTGCGATGATAGAGTCAGGGCTGTGCCAGCGACCAGCGAGTTGATGTATTCGCCGTTCTCCAAGGCGATCTTCGACGATCCGTACCCGGTGTACCGGAGATTGCGCGACGAGGCGCCGGTCTACCGGGATCCCGAAAACCGCTGGTGGGTCCTGTCCAGGTTCGACGACGTGTCGCAGGCTCTGCGGGATTGGGAGACGTTCTCGTCCAAGCGCGGTCCGGCACCGGAGAACCCGGACAACGACGGACGGAAGTACTCGGTGATCTCGATGGACCCGCCCCGCCACGACCGCGTTCGCGGGGTCCTCAAAGGGTTCTTCACGCCAAAAGCGGTCGCCGCCATGGAGTCTGCCCTGCGGGCCGTGGTCCACACGCACCTTGGCCGGCTGCAACCGGGTACCACCGTCGACGCGATGGAGGCGTTCGCGTTCTCGGTGCCCACGGACGTGATCGGTGATCTGCTCGGCGTGCCGCACAGCGACCGCGCGCAGCTGCGCGTCTGGTGGGAGGCCTTCCTCACCCGGGAGGAAGGGCAGGTCGCGATGCCGGCCAAAGCCATCGAGGCCAACCGCCTGATCAGCCAGTACATCGGTGACCTGATCGAACGGCGCCGCACCGACCCGGGTGACGACCTGATCAGCGTCGTGCTGCAAGCCACGTTCGACGACCCCGAGGCCGGTGGCCAGCGCGCCCTGACCCCGCACGAGGTGCTCATGTTCTGCAATCTCCTGTCGGCCGCCGGCTCGGAAACCACGCAGAAGCTGATCTCCAACGGCCTCGTCGCGCTCGCCGAGCACCCCGAGGAGTGGCAGCGCATCGTGAAGGACCGCAGCGTCATTCCCGCCGCGGTGAACGAGGCGCTGCGCTACGACACGCCGAGCCACTGGGTGGCTCGCACCTTGACCAGGCCCGTCGAGCGACACGGCGTCACCATGGACGCCGGCGACTGGGTGCTGCTGCTCCTGGGCAGCGCCAACCGCGACGAACGGCGTTACCACGATCCCGACCGCTTCATCATCGACAGGCCGCGCGGCACCGACGTGTATTTCGGGTGGGGAATCCACATCTGTCTCGGGCAATGGTTGGCTCGCCGCGAGGCGCAGCTGGTGTTCGAGTACATCGCCGACAGGTTCCCCGACTACGCCATCGGGGCGCGCGAACGCGTGCTCACCGCGACGGTACGCGGATACACCAGCGTGGAGATGACCCTGCGCTGACCATGGAGATCGCCTTCACCGACGAGCAGCAACTGCTCCGCGACACCGCCGCGCAGCTGGGGGAGAGCGTGGGGGTTACCAGTGCGGACGAGATCGCGACCGGCGAGGCGCTCGACGCCCAGTGGCGCCGCCTGGTGGATCTCGGTGTGCCGACGTTGCGTTCGCCGCGCCTGTGCGGACTCGAGGCGAGCGGCGTCGAAACCGTCATCGTGATCGAAGAACTCGCCAGAACCCTCAGCGCCGTTCCGGTGGCGGGCCAGGCGGTGCTGGCCACCGAGCTCCTGGAGGCGGCCGGAGCCGAGAAGGAATTGGAGCTCGTCGCGGAAGGCAGCCTTCGGCTGGCGCCGGTGCTGTGCCCCGACTTGATGGGTTTCGGCTCGGCTCACCGACCTGGGGTGGCATTCGACGCCGCGGGCGCCACCCACGGACTACTGACCGACCGCACCGACGGACAACGTCGGCTGGTGTGCGCACCACTGTGCGGCGCCGACCCGCGCGGACTGGACCTGACCCGTGAATTCCATTGTTTGCCAGCCGATTCGGTCGCTTCGGCGGTGGTGACCGGCAAGGCCATTGATGACGAACGGTGGCAGCGGGTCGAGTCCTTGGCGATGACCGCCGTCGCCGCCGACCTGGTCGGCATCATGCAGGGTGCCCTGGACGACGCGGTCCGCTATGCGGGCGAGCGGGCTCAATTCGGGGTCAAGATCGGCTCGTTTCAGGCCGTGGGTCATCTGCTCGCCGATGCCCTGGTGCAAGTCGAAGGCGCCCGGAGTTGCCTCTGGCACGCCGCGTGGGCGATCGACCACGCGCCGGACGACGAGGCGCGGCTGGCGGCGATGACGGCCAAGGCATACGCCTCGGCCGCGGGCCGGGAGGTGGTGGAGACCACGGTTCAGGTCTTTGGTGGCATCGCGATCACCTGGGAGCACGTTTCACACCTGCGGCTGCGCCGGGCGCTGTTGGACCGGCGGTTGTTCGGCGACGAGACGGTGCACTACGAGGCCATCGCCGCACTGCGGCTGGCGAACCGGGAACTCGCCTAGCCATGGACTTCAACGACAGCGCACCCGAAGCGCAGTTCCGCGCCGAGCTCAGGCAGTGGCTGTCCGAGCACGCCGCCGATGCCGCGATTCCCGACGACCCGGCGGCGCGGGCTGACGCGCAAAACGTCTGGCACCAAACGCTTTACGAAGCCGGCTACATCGGGTTGTCCTTTCCCGTCGAGTATGGGGGGCACGGCAAGGCGCCGGTCTACGAGGCGATCCTCAACGACGAGCTCGGGCGGGCCGGCGCCGCGCCCATCGAGGGCGTCGGTCACCTCAGCAACGCGTTACGCCTGTTCGGAACCGACGAGCAGCGCGACACGCTGCTGCCCGGGCTGTTGTCCGGCCGGGTGCGCTGGTGTCAGGGGTTCTCCGAACCCGAGGCCGGATCCGACCTCGCCGGCCTCAAGACCCGGGCCGATCTCCTCGACGCAGGCGGGCGTGAGATGTTTCGCGTCAACGGCCGCAAGATCTGGACGAGCTTCGGTGCGGTTGCCGACTGGTGCTTCCTGCTGTGCCGCACCGAGCCGGATGCGCCGAAGCACGCCGGCATTTCCGTGTTGCTGGTGCCGATGTCGACGCCCGGCATCGAAGTGCGCCCCATCGTCAACGCCGCACGCAACCGCGAATTCACCGAGATCACCTTCGACAACGTGGACGTACCCGCGGGCAATCTGCTCGGCGGGCGTGGGGAGGGCTGGTCCATTGCCAACCAGCTGCTTGCCTACGAGCGCGGTCCCAGCGACATCAACTGGATCGGCCGGCTCAAGACGCAGCTACGTCGCCTCGAGGACGACGTTCGCGTCGGCTGGCTCGAAGACTCGCCGTCGGCTCGGGCTCGGCTCGGGCAGGCCTACGTGGAGCTGCGCGCACTGCAGATCAAGGTCATGAGATCGCTCACGGAGCGCCAGAACGGCAAGCTTCCCGGGCCCGAGGGTTCGGTGGACAAGTTGCTCATGACCCGTGCCGACCAGTTCTTCGCCCACGCCATGATGGACCTGTCGGCCAGCGGCCCGCTGCTCACCGAAGGCCTGGAATGGGACATCTACGTGTGGTCGCGCGCCGCGGGCATCTACGGCGGAACGGCCCAGGTCCAGCGCAATATCGTCGCCCAGCGGGTGCTGGGCTTGCCGCGCGCCTGAGTGGAGCGGGGTCAGCCCTGTGGGTCCCGCGTCAGGTGCTTGTAGGCCTCCTGGAGCCCGTTGAGTCGTCGCATCAGGGTCTCGTCCTGATCATCCGACGCGCCGAGTTTGGCAGCGACCTCGGCGATCTCGGCGGCGAGCCGTTCGGCCGCCTCGCCTTTGGTGAGCAGGTCCTGGTCCGCCCAATCGTCGTGCGGGATGCGCGACTGTGGGCTATCGGGTGTTGTCATGGTCCTCCTTGATGCGCCCTGTTCGTTTGGGCTCCGGCCACCATCGGCGCTATAGTCAAATAGTCAGAATCTGTTCACTTGTACCGTATCGCACGACTTCGAGAGACGACTCCCACAATGCCGCTGCAACCTTCGATGAAGCTCCTGTCCGTCGATGATCACCTGATCGAGCCACCGCAGGTCTGGGCGGACCGACTGCCGAAGAAATTCCTCGACGCCGGTCCCCGCATCGTCGATTTCCCGCGCGACGGGGCTCCGCCGGTGCAGCAGTGGGTCTACGAGGGCAGGGCCTATCCGAACATCGGGCTGAATGCCGTCGCCGGCAAGTCGCCGGAGGAGTTCGGTGTCGACCCAATCCGCTACGCGGACATGATCCCCGGGTGCTACGACCCGAAAGCTCGACTGGCGGACATGGACATCGACGGCGTGCACGCCATGCTGTGCTTTCCGTCCTTCCCGCGCTTCTGTGGCACCGTCTTCCTGGAGGGCGAGGACAAGGAACTCGCGCAGCTGTCCGTCCAGGCGTGGAACGACTTCTCACTCGACGAATGGTGCGCCACCGACCCTGCCCGCTTCATTCCGATGGCGATCACACCGCTGTGGGACGCGGACCTGATCGTCGCCGAGATCGAGCGGGTGGCGGCCAAGGGCGCGCGGGCGATCGGGCTGCCGGACAACCCGACCAACTTGAAGCTGCCCAGCTACCACACCGCGTACTGGGAGCCGGTGTGGTCGGCGCTTGAGGAGACCAACCTGACCGCGGTGATGCACTTCGGCAGCGGCGGATTCCCGCCCCAGACCGCACCGGAGGCGCCCTTCGCGGTGATGATCACTTTGATGGGCACAACGTCCATGGCCGCGGCGACCGAGCTCATCTTCTCGCCCGTCTTCCACAAACACCCGAACCTCAAAGTCGCGTTCTCCGAAGGCGGCGTCGGCTGGATGCCGTACCTCGTCGAACGCGCGGACTACGTCTGGCGCAAGCACAAGTTCTACCAGAACATCCACCCCACGGTGGCGCCGTCGGAGTTGTTCCGGCGCAACATTTCCGGATGTTTCATCGAGGACGAGGTCGGCATGTCGATGCGCCACCAGATTGGGATCGACAACATCACCTGGGAATGCGACTATCCGCACTCCGACTCGTTCTGGCCCAAGAGCCGCGCGCGCGCCGAGGAGATGCTCGCGGACGTGCCCGACGAGGAGGCCGCCAAGATCGTCGAACTCAACACGCGGCGCTGGTACGCCTTCCCCGAGGACGGCTTCAAGTCCTGCACCGCGGATGCCGGGTGGCGGCCCAACGGCGGCAACCCACCGGAGTACGACTACGACGAAGTCATGGCCGGCCACGGCGGCATCGGATTCGACGCCTTCATAGACAAGATGGAAGAGCAGAAGTCCCACAAGGTCTGACGCGCACGAAGCTTCAATCGACCGGGACGGCGATGTCGGTCGAATTCACCCGTCCGCGTAGCACTTTGGAGTCGACGACCCGCCATCGGTGCGACTCCTCCTGACTGGCCATGTCCAGCGCCGCGGCGGACGCGGCGACGCCAACCGACAGCTTGGCGACGTCGGTGAGCCGCGCCGCCTCGTTGACCGGGTCGCCGATCACCGTGTACTCGTAACGGCCCGGGTGGCCGACGTTGCCGGCCACCGCCATGCCGGCCGAGACGCCGATGCCGGCCCTGATCGGCGCGCCGGGCGGATTCAAAATCCTGTTGAGTTCGCGCGCCGTCGCCAGCGCATGCGAGGCCCTGTCATCGTCGTCGAGGGGAGCACCGAAGACCGCCAGCGCCGCGTCCCCTTCGAACTTGTTGACAAAGCCCCGATTCGCTTCGACGGCGTTCACCACCATCGTGAAGAAGTCGTTGAGCGTAGCCAGCAACTCGGGTGGTTCCAGTGTGGTGGCCAGTCGCGTCGAGCCGACCAGGTCCACGAACAACACCGCCACTTCGCGGTTGACACCGCCCATCTCGATCTGGTCACCGGCGGCGGCGAGTTGCTCGGCCAGACGAGCCACATCCTGACCGACGTGGCGGCCGAACAGGTCGCGCAGCCGTTCTCGTTCCCGCAGTCCGGTCGCCATGGTGTTGAAGCCCGCCTGTAACAGCCCGAGCTCGGAGGCGTCGAAAATGGCGACGGACACGTCGAATTCGCCGCGCTGCACGCGTTGCATGCCGTGCCTGACCTCATCGATGGGATCGGCGATCGTTGACGCGTTGAATGCGGCGACCACCAGGCCGCAGGCTAGGGTGCAGCCCCCGAGCACGAGAACAACCAACGCCAGCCGATGCGCGGAGTACTCGACGAAGAGGGCGCTCGCGGCGACGAGCATGACCATCAGCGTCGGAACTCCCGTCCCGATCACCCAGGCGCTCACCGCGCGCAGCCGAAGGCCCGGGCCCTGAGCATGTTTTGGCGGGTCTTCGGTGAGCAGCATGGCCGCCGCCGGCCGTAGCGCGATCTCGCACATCCAATACGACAATGCGGTTGTCACGATCGCGCCCAGGATCATCGACACGCCCAACGTTGCCGACAGCCAAGGCCTGCCGAGATTGATGAGCACGAAAATCGCGCTGGCCGTGGACCACACCGCCCCGTGGACGACGGCCATTCTCCTCGGTATGGCCAAGACGACGCGCCGCGCGGTGGCGTCGCTTGCGTCCGCCGGCAGGCTCATCCACAAATAGCCGCAGATCACCGCGGAGGGCATGCTTACGACGCAATAACTCAGCGCCACGACGATGTTGAACTTCAGCACGTGCTGTTGGGCGAGCGCCGTACCGGTCGGAAGACCCCACAGCGCCAGTGCGGCGATGACCGCTGCGCCAACAATGGTGGGGATGACCGCGCCGGATATGAGCAGTGGCCTTCCGGCGGGCGGGAACGGCGAACGCAGCCGGTGCCGGACCAGCTTCACGGCGACGCCGGGGCAGCGCCCACGCGTTCCCGCCAGTTCTCCACCATGACCAATCGCCCCGACGAGGCGAGCTGTTGGGCGCCATTCCCGCCGAAGATCCGATGACCACCAACGTCGCGCTGAGCCCCGATGGCGACACGTTGTTCATGACGCTCGCCTCGTCGGGGCGATTGGTCATGGTGGAGAACTGGCGGGAACGCGTGGGCGCTGCCCCGGCGTCGCCGTGAA
>NZ_LZKF01000095.1:0-13732 GCF_001672665.1 Mycobacterium sp. E2238
GGCATGGGGCCTTCGGCGAACCGCATGTCATAGAGGGTCGTCCAGCGAACGAGGCCCGGATCGGTGGCGGGCAGCCGAGCCCCTCGTCGACGACCACCGTGTGGGTGCGCGACGCCGCGCGGCGCCCCGTCGACTATCCGGCACTGGCCGCGTTGTGCGACATCTTCTACCCGCGGGCGTTCCTGCGGCGCGGCGGCTTCGTCCCGTCGGGGACGATCTCGCTGACGACGTACTTCCACGCCGATCAGCACCAACTCGCCCGCTCTGGAAGTGACTTCGTCCTGTGCACCGCGCACGCCAACCGCTTCACCCGCGGGTACTTCGACCAGAGCGCACAGGTGTGGACGCGAGACGGCGCCCTGCTGGCCACCACCCATCAGGTCGTCTACTTCAAAGGTTGAGAGGTTTACACTTCGCCAGTGAAACGTCACGCCGGGACACAGAGGGACAGAATCGAGCCGCAATGACCGAGCGCGCGGAGGACGTGGTGGCCGAGGCGGACACCGCCACCCTGCTGGCCATCGAATCCATCAAGCAGCTCAAGGCCCGCTATTGCCGGAACCTCGACACCAAGGACTGGGCGGCTTGGCGCACCGTCTTCACCGACGACTTCGTCAGCGACACGGCCGAAGCCGGCGGCAAGGTGGTCGAGGGCGCGGACGAATTCGTGGCGTTCACACGCAAGGCGCTCGGGCGGCCGGCGCAGGCCACCGCGCACCAGGTGCATGCCCCCGAAATCGCACTCACGTCGGCGACGACCGCGCGTGGAGTGTGGGCCCTGCAGGACGTCGTCCGGTTCGGACCCGGGGTGACGTTGTTTGGCTACGGGCACTACCACGAGACCTACGAGAAGATCGGCGGACAGTGGTTCATCAAGAGCTCCAAGCTGACTCGGCTGCGAGAGGATATCGTCACCCCCGTGTTTTCGCTCTACGTCTCCGACCGAATCCGCCGCGCGATCGGCAGAGCCGCCGACCGACTGATGGGACAGTGATAACGCCATGACCGCCTCTACCGTTTTGGTCACCGGTGCGTTCGGACAAGTCGGCAAGCGTTGCACGCGGATCCTGCTCGAGCGGGGACGCACCGTCGTCGCGATGGACCTGCGCAACGACAACACCGTCGCCGTCGAGCGCGAGCTGGCCGCCGGCAGGTACCCCGGCACGCTGATTCCGGCCTACACCGACCTGCTGGACGCAGAGGCGGTGCGTGATCTCGTCGTGTCCCATCGGCCCGAGGCGGTCGTTCACCTCGCCGCGATCGTGTCCCCGCTCTCGTATCGCAGGCCGGCGCTGGCCCGCAAGGTGAACGTCGGTGGCACCGAGAATCTCTTGGCCGCCTGCGCCGCACTCCCCCGCCCGCCCCTCTTCCTGATGGCCTCCAGCGCCGCGGTGTACGGATCGCGCAACCCCTACCGCCAGCCGGAGCGGATCACCCCGGACACGCCGGTGAACCCGATCGATCAATACGGTCAGGACAAAGTGCTCGCCGAGGCGGCGATCCGCGCCAGCGGCCTGCCGTACGCGCTCTTTCGCCTGGGCGGGGTCATCTCGCCGGACACGCACACGACGGTCAACGGCGACTCCCTGCTCCTGATGCGGTCGATGCCAGGCGACAACCGCATGCACGCGGTGGATGCCCGAGACGTGGCGCTGGCTTTCGCCAACGGTGTCGATCGGGAAGCGACCATCGCGGGCAAGGTGATACTGATCGGCGGCAACGAGTCGTACGTGCTCACGCAGCGCGAGCTCGAGGACGGCCTGATGGAAGCCGTCGGCCTGGGTGGGCTCGGGCCGTCGGCCAGCCTGCCCGGCGATCCTGCCGACGACCGCGGCTGGAGCTTCACCGGCTGGTACGACACCACCGAAGCGCAGGCGTTGCTCGACTTTCAGGAGCACGACTGGTCCCAAACCCTGGAATGGATCGCCGAGACACAGGGCCGCACGCGGACCGTGGTGCGACTGCTGAGCCCGATCTTGCGCCCGGTCTTGCGTGCGGTCCTGATGGTGCAGCGCCGGCTCGAGGGACGCGGCCCGTACGCCGACCCGTGGACGCTGATTGAAAAGCACTACGGCACGGCGGCGCTCGCCACCGCGGACTAGTTCCGGGAGTTGCTGCGCCACAACATGACTCGCACGCCCGCGCCCGTCAGCGGTCGATCCATCCCATCTGCGCTTCGGCGTGGTGACCACCCTGGGCCGGGGTGAGTCGGTCGAGCCGGGACAGCTGGTCGGGCGTCAGTTCGACCGCGTCTGCACCGAGGTTCTCCTCGAGTCGCGACACGCGCTTCGTTCCCGGAATCGGGACGATGTCGGGGCCTCTCGCCAACAGCCAGGCAAGGGCAACCTGAGCGGGAGTGGCGCCGACGTCGGCGCTGATGCTCCGCAGCTCGTCCGCGCTCTTCAGGTTGTGCTGGAAGTTCTCGTCGAAGAACCGCGGATTGGTCTTGCGGTAGTCGCCGTCGGGCAGCCCCTCGGTGGACCGAATGGCACCGGTGAGGAAGCCGCGGCCCAACGGTGAGTAGGCGACGAACCCGATCCCCAGTTCGCGCAGCAGCGGTAATATCGCCTCTTCCTGGTCGCGGGTCCAAAGCGAATACTCCGATTGCACGGCGGTGATGGGATGCACCGCGTGAGCGCGCCGGATCGTGTTCACGCCGACCTCCGAGAGGCCGATGTGCCCGATCTTTCCGGCATCGACCAACTCCGCCAGGGCACCGACCGTGTCTTCGATCGGAGTCTCGCGGTCGAGGCGGTGCTGATAGAAGAGATCGATGTGATCGGTGCCCAGCCTTTGCAGCGAACCGTCCACCGCGATGCGGATGTTGGCCGGGCTACTGTCCGGGCCGCTGCGTCCGGTGTGGGATATGAGGCCGAACTTGGTGGCCAGCACGACCTGATCGCGCCGGCCCTGCAGGGCACGCGCGAGCAGTTCTTCGTTGACGTACGGGCCGTACACCTCGGCGGTGTCGATCAGCGTGACGCCCAGGTCGATGGCGCGATGAACGGTGCGGATCGACTCCGCGTCGTCGCTGCCGGCGCCCGCGTAGGCCACGGACATGCCCATCGCGCCCAGGCCCAGGCGGCCGACCTCCAGATTGGCGAGCCGAGCTTGCTTCATGGAGTCATTGTGCGCGCGGGGACTTCACGCCATGGGGCGGGTACCGTTGCGCGAGTGCACCGCATCGATTTTGCCGCGATCCGATGGACGACGTAGAAACCGCGCGACCGGCCCGCAATCTGGCGGTGGACTGCTACCGCGCGTCGGGTGTGGTTCTCATCGTGCTGGGCCACTGGCTTGCCGGTTCGGTGACCTACCACGACGGGCAATTCGGTCGCGAGAACCCGCTGCTCGACATGCCGTGGACGCAATGGCTGACCTGGATCTTCCAGGCGGTGCCGGTGTTCTTCTTCGTCGCCGGTTACGCCGGTGCGGTGTCATGGTCGCACCGCCGCGACGCCGACAGTTTCTCGCGCCAGGACTGGATTCGGCACCGACTGGCTCGGGTACTGGGACCTACGGCGGTCTATGTCGCGCTGGTGTCGGTCGTCGTGGTGGTACTGCAGGCTCGGCACGTGCCGGGCACGGTGATGGAATACGCGGGTTGGGCCGTTGCCATGCACCTGTGGTTTCTCGCCGTGTACGTGCTGGTGGTGTCTCTGACACCGATTGCCGTTGCCGCGCATCGGCGTTGGGGACTCAAGGCGCCGGCGGTCCTGGCCGCGGGCGTCGTGTTGGTCGATGCCGTCTCGCTGGCGGGCCATGTCCCCTATGTCGGCTCGCTGAACTACCTACTGTGCTGGGGCCTGCTCTACCAGCTTGGGATCGCTTGGCACGGTGGGCTGTTGGCCGGCCGCAGACCGGTGCTACTGGCCGCCGCTTCGGCCGTCATTCTGGCGCTGCTTATCCGGGTGGGACCGTATCCGGTCAGCATGATCGGCGTTCCGGGCGAGGCGATCGAGAACACCTCACCCCCGACGGTGGCGATGATGGCGTTCGCCTGCACGCAAGCGGGGCTGGCCATGGCGCTCGCGGCGACACTCGACCGGGTCCTGCATCACCGCCCGGTGCAGCGCGTGCTGTCCACCGCCAATGCCAACGTGATGGCCCTCTACCTGTGGCACATGATTCCGGTCGTCATCGTCGCGATCGTCGCTTATCCGGCCGGGTTGATACCGCAACCCCACGAGGGTTCGGTGGCGTGGTGGCTGGTCCGGCTGGAGTGGATCACGATCCTCAGCGTGGTGACAGCGGTCGAGTTGCTGCTGCTCTGGTGGCAGCGGCGGTTCTTCGCGGTTCCGCTGCCCACCTTCGGCCTCCCGCTCCCCGATCGCTTGGCCGAGGCGACCATGCTGATCGGCGCCCTCCTGGCCGCCGTTGGATTGCACTTATTGGCGCAGGGCGGCTTCGCGCCGGACGGGCGTTACTCGTGGCCGACCGCCGCCTTGTTCGCCGCCGGGGTGGTGTTGGTAGCGGCGCGCCCCAGAACCCCGTCCCGCGTTATCGGCCGGAGGCCGCAGCGGCGCCCGAGCGCTTAGCTGCGGCCGGCAGCACGTGGTCGGCCAGTTTGTCGGTGGACAAGCACAGCGAGCAGACATGCGCGTCGTGCGTCTCGCACGACACTACGTCCGGACGCTCGTAAACGTGATGGCAGACATGGCATTTCAATTGCACGGCCGACGGGTTGCCGTATTCGTCGTACATGGGCAAGTCGATGCCGTCGTGGGTGCGGCGCAGGTAGTACTTGCCCTTCGTCGCGATCGCCAGGATCGGCGGCATGACCAACGCGATGACGATCGCCACCAACGGCGAGTACGGCCGCAGCGCCGGGCCGAGGCCACCGAAGAAGGCGATGATCGACAGTCCCGCGGCCAACAGCATCGACCCGAAGCCCACGGGGTTGATGGCGTACAGCATGCCGCGGCGGAACTCCGGCGCCTTCGGTGACAACTTGAGCAGGTACTTGTTGAAGACGATGTCCGACGCCACGGCCAACACCCACGCCATACCGCAGTTCGCGTAGAACCCCAAGATCGTGTTCAGCACTGCGAACATGTCGGCTTCCATCATGATGAGCGCGATGACGAGGTTGACGGCCAGGAAGACCACGCGCCCGGGGTAATGCTTGGTGACGCGGGTGAACGAGTTGGTCCACGCCAGCGAGCCCGAGTATGCGTTCGTCACATTGATCTTGATCTGACTGAGCACCACCAGGACCACCGCAAGCGTCAGGGCGAGCCAGCCCGGCATGAAGTTGCGGTAGATCAACAGGAATTGATGCACCGGCTGGTTGGCCACCGACGTGGACCCCGCAACACGGGAGATCAGATAGATCGCCAGGAACAGGCCGATGATTTGTTTGATCGCTCCGAACACGACCCAGCCGGGGCCCGCGAGCAACATCCAGGTCCACCAGCTGCGCGAATTCGCCGGGGTCCGTGGCGGCATGAAACGCAGGTAGTCGATCTGCTCGGCGATCTGGGCGATCAGGGAGAGGCACACCCCCGCCGCCAACAGACTCGAGCCGACGTTGACCGCGCCGTCACCGCCGCGGCCGCCGTAACCGAAGAACTGGTGAATTGAGTCCGGATGGCGCACCACGAGGTAGACGAACGGAACCACCATCAGGATCAACCACAGCGGCGTGGTCCAAAGTTGGAGCTGTGAAAGGACTTTCATGCCGTAAATGACCAACGGAAAGATGATAAGCGTCGAACAGGCATAGCCGACCCAGAGCGGGATATGCAAACCCAGCTTGAGGCCCTGCGCCATGATGGAACCCTCGAGCGCGAAGAAGATGAAGGTGAAGGTCGCGAAGATCACGTTGGTGACCACCGAGCCGTAGTAGCCGAAACCGCTGCCCCGAGTGATCAGGTCCAGGTCGAGGTTGTAGCGCGCCGCGTAATAGGCCAGCGGCAATCCGGTCGCGAAGATCACCACGGCGAAAATCCCAATGCCGCACAACGCGTTGCCGGTGCCGTATGAGATGCCGACGTTGGCGCCGATCGCAAAGTCGGCCAAGTACGCGATGCCGCCGAGAGCCGAGATGCCAACTACCGCCGTCGACCACCGCCGATAACTGCGTGGCGCGAACCGCAGGGTGTAGTCCTCGAGCGTCTCCTTCGCGGCCGCCACGGTGTCCAGGTCCACCGCGGCCGCGGACCCATTGACGTCTGACTCGGTTTCCTGCGTCATCCCCACCCTCCCTGGCGCGAAAGTCCCGCCGAAGATAGCGGACCCTGGTTGCGACAAAGTGAAGCCGGGGTCCTGCGGAGACGCGTCACCGTGGCCGCCCGACATGCCCTCGAATCGGGGTCTCTGCGGGTAAGCGACTTACGGCCCCTCGAGAGGGGCCGTAGTGCCCTGGTCGGCGTCGTATTCCGGGGAGAAACGTTTCCCGCAAGCCTCGGATTAGTTGAGCAGTTGAGCCTAGGCTAGAAGGAGACACCCGCGCCAAGGGAGTACACAGATGTCACACGCCACTCTCCACACCAGCCAGGTCCCTCAGCAGCGCGCACAAGATGCCGAGCTATTGAGGGAGTCCGGAGTGCACAAGCTCGTCGTCGCCGACCGCGACGGCAACTGCTTAGCATTCCTATTGGCCTGGGATAGATTCGACTACGACGCAGAGACGGACACCTATGTGTGTGTCGTCGACAGCGACGGCAGAGAGCTGATGACTGTGTACACCACCGGTGAGATCAAACCGGCCGCAAAAGCCAACACGTATGTAGTAACCGCGCCGGATAGGTTCGATGGCCCCAGGGCACTGTAAGCCCGCCGAACCGACAGACCGAGCTCGGAGCAGGTCTCTGCCGGGCCATTTCTCATAACAGGTTGCAGGACTTGTCAACCTGATCGCCAGCGGCGCCAACCGGCGCGACGGCTGCCGGCCGCGCCGAAGCATGTCTGCGTCCGGTGGCGCAGCTTGACATCCAGACGCTTATGATGGACCGTTCGTACGGTTAGTTTGAGCCGAAGGGTGGACGATGCCCCGACCTGGTAGGCGTGGCGAGATCTTCGACGCGTTTGTGCGCTATGTCGCCGAACGCGGCTACGACAGAACGAATATGGGCGACATCGCCGACGAGCTTGGCATGTCGAAGGGGACCATCGTTTACCACTTCGGAACCAAAGCGCAGATGTTGCGCGAGCTTGAAGAAACGCACCTAGCCCACCAACTCGACGCGCTACAGATGGCATGGGCTCGACTTGCCACACCCCAAGAGCGCATCGCCGCAATCATTTACGCCTCCGCACTGCTACAAGTGGTCGCCCGCGACGCGACGGTGGCAAGCCAGCGCGAGGTCGTTCAGCTGTCCGATGACCCGGCGATGCGGCACGCTCGCAAGTTGCGCCGTCGGTTGCAGACCCTGGCGATTGACGAGATCCGTAGCGGAATAGAGAGCGGTGTATTCCGAAGCGTCGACGTCGAACTGGCGGCCCTGCAGCTTTGGGGGTCGCTGCAATGGATGTGGGTGTGGTTCGATCCCGCAGATTCTCAGACACCCGAACACGTCGGGGCCGCTTTTGTCGATGTGTTCCTCGGCGGTCTCCTACTCGACCGCCTGGGGCTCAGCAAGTGGGCGAATCCGTCCGCGGACGTCATCACGGTCGTGCGCGAATGCCTTGCCTCGGTCAAAGGTCCGACGGACTGACCGTATAACCGCGAATACCCTGCGCGGCGGGGGGATTGGTGCACCCCTTCACGCTTGATGTGCCCAGCCGGCCTTCGCCGGCGATTGTCGATCGCTCGATCCACGAAGACCACTACTGTACGGCCGGTCGGTTTCATACCTAGAACCCATTTGGGCCACTGCCGCAGGGAATGAGCGCCAGTTCCCAGGTAAACGCTCAAATAGCCTGTTAAAACCCGAGATAATCCAAGCAGCGAGCGATGGCGTGACGGATGTTTCCCTAGCGCGGCCTTCGCCGGCCACCGAAACTATTGACCGACCGTACGGTCTAGTGCCATAGTGGTGCGTGGCGCAACCGAGGGTGGCATGGAGCCGAAGGGTGGGGTCTCAGAGTGTCGATCGGGAGGATCACCTGGAAGACTGGCGTCCGGAATCAAGTGACGAGCCGTGCCGAGAATGGCACCGAACGGCGTTGCACCAAGACTTACGGCAGCGCTGTCAGAATTGCTCGTCCAACCGATTCCGTTCGAAATATTTTGCAGTGAACCGCTTTTCGCCGGTCAGCAGCTCGACGATCCGGCCTGCGAATCGCCGTCACCATCCCCGGCCGACCACCATGTGTCGATCGCTTGACGCAGTTCGGATGTCGCGACTTGTTGCCCGGTCACATCTGGGGCGGCGCCGGTGACCACGTCGCACTCGGTCGCCAGCAGGGTGGGCAGCAGGATTCGCCCGGGCACGGAAGTGGCCGGCGGGTTCTTCCGCATGTGCGTGCTGACCGGAAAAGCCCTGCGGCAGCCGTTCGAGTGGCGCGAGTTCATCTGGAATGGCTGGTTTCTCATGCGGGTATCGCTGCTGCCCACCATCGCGGTGTCCATCCCGGAAACCGTGCTGCTCATCTTCACGCTCAACCTTCTGCTCGCCGAGATCGGCGCCGCCGACGTCTCCGGCGCCGGTGCCGCGATCGGCGCGGTCACCCAGCTCGGCCCGATCGTGACGGTCCTGGTCGTCGCCGGCGCGGGCGGCACCGCGATCTGCGCCGACCTCGGCGCGCGCACGATCCGCGAGGAGATCGATGCCCTCGAGGTGCTCGGCATCGACCCGATCCACCGGCTGGTGGTCCCCCGCGTCGTCGCCTCGACAATCGTCGCGGTGTTGCTCAACGGCCTCGTGGTCGCCGTCGGCCTGGGCGGCGGCTACCTGTTCAGCGTCTACCTGCAGAACGTCTCGAGCGGTGCCTACCTCTCCACCTTGACGGCGCTCACCGGTCTCCCCGAGGTGGTGATCGCGTTTGTCAAGGCCGCGACGTTCGGGCTGATCGCCGGGCTTGTCGGGTGTTATCGAGGGCTGATCGTGCGCGGCGGATCCAAGGGCCTGGGCACTGCCGTCAACGAGACGGTGGTGCTGTGCTTCATCGCGCTTTTCGCGGTCAACGCGGCACTGACGACCATCGGCGTCCGGTTCGGGACAGGCCGCTGAGATGGCCACGGTTGCAGCACTACGCGTCCGCTTCCCGCGGACGTCCGCTCTGGTCGTTCGATACGGGGATGTCCCGTCTCGGCCACTGCTCGAGATCGGGCAGATGGTCTGGTTCGCGATGGCCGCGGTCGGGCAGATCCCCTTCGCTATGCATCGCTACCGCAGAGAGCTGCTGCGCATGGTTGCCCAGATGGGGATGGGCACCGGCGCGATGGCCGTGGTCGGTGGCACCGCGGCCATCGTCGGCTTCATCACCCTGTCCGCGGGCTCGCTGGTCGCCATCCAGGGCTACGCGACGCTGGGCAATATCGGTGTCGAGGCCTTCACCGGCTTTTTGGCCGCACTGGTCAATGTGCGATTTGTCGCGCCGGTCGCCGCCGGCCAGGCGCTGGCCGCCACGGTCGGCGCCGGCGCCACCGCCGAACTGGGCGCCATGCGTATCAGCGAGGAGATCGACGCGCTCGAAGTGATGAGCATCCGGTCGGTCGCCTATCTGGCCTCCACCCGCGTAGTGGCGGGCCTGATCGTCATCATCCCGCTCTACGGGCTGGCGATGACCATGGCTTTCCTGTCCCAGCAGGTCACCACGGTTTTGCTCTACGGGCAGTCAATCGGCACCTACAACCACTACTTCCACACGTTCCTGCGCCTCAACGACGTGGGCTGGTCATTCGCGGAGGTGATCCTGGTTGCGGTGGTCGTGATGACCACCCACTGCTACTACGGCTACACCGCCACCGGCGGACCGGTCGGTGTCGGTGAAGCGGTCGGCCGATCCATGCGGCTGTCGTTGATCACGATCGTTGTGGTCGTCGTGCTCACCGCGATGGCGGTCTACGGCAAAACCCCGAACTTCAACCTCACCGTGTAGTCGCCGATGACAGCCCCGCCCCCGAACGCCAGAGAGAACCCGCAACGCATTCCGCCGTACAGGACGGCCGCGTTGGTGTTCTTGATGGTCTTCGCCGTGGTGCTGGGTGTCGTCTGGTTGCAGTTTCGCGGCCGGCTCACGCCGACGACTCGTTTGACGATGCTGGCTCCACGGGCCGGTTTGGTGATGGATCCGGGGTCGAAGGTCACCTACAACGGCGTGGAAATCGGCCGGGTGGCCAGCATTTCAGAGGTCGAACGTGACGGCACCCAGGTGGCCAAGTTCGACTTGAACGTGAATCCGAAGTACATCGAGCTGATCCCGGCCAACGTGGACGCCAATATCAAGGCGACCACGGTCTTCGGCAACAAGTACGTGTCGTTGACTTCGCCGAAAAAGCCTACGCCGCAACGTATCACACCGCAGCATGTAATTGATGCCCGGTCGGTGACAACGGAGTTCAATACTCTGTTCGAGACCCTGACCTCCATCACGGAGAAGCTGGATCCGGTCAAGGTCAACCTGACGCTGGCTGCCGCCGCGCAGGCTTTGACCGGCTTGGGCGACAAGTTCGGGCAGTCGATCGTCAACGCCAACGCCATCCTCGATGACATCAATCCGCAAATGCCGCAGATCCGGCACGACATTCAAGGGCTGGCGGCCCTGGGCGACGTCTACGCGAAAGCGGCACCCGACCTGTTCGACTCTCTCAACAACGCGGTCATCACAGCGCGCACGCTGCACCGGCACGAAGCCGACCTCGATGCCGCGCTGTTGGCCGCGGCCGGGTTGGGCAACACCGGCGAAGACATCTTCGCCCGCGGCGGGCCCTACTTTCAGCGCGGAGCCGCCGATCTGGTGCCGACCGCCCAGCTGCTCGACACCTACAGCCCCGAGATCTTCTGCACCATCCGGAACTATTACGACGAAGAACCGGCCGCGTATGCGACGACGGGCGGCGGCAACGGCTACGCGTTGAGAACCATGACCGAGCTGACATCAGGCCTGGGGGGCATCCTCACGCTCCCGGGGTTAGCCGGCACGGCGGCCACCATGGGGCTCCTCGGACTGGCCGGACTAGTCGGCGGGGCACCGAATCCCTTTGTGTATCCGGACAATCTGCCCCGGGTGAACGCCCGCGGCGGGCCCGGAGGTGCGCCGGGATGCTGGCAGGCCGTCACCCATGACCTGTGGCCGGCGCCAAGTCTGGTGGTGGACACCGGCGCCAGCCTCGCCCCCTACAACCACTTAGACACCGGCTCGCCGTACGCAATCGAGTACGTGTGGGGCCGCCAAGTCGGAGACAACACGATCAACCCATGAAAATCACCGGCTCCGCTATCAAGCTCGGCATCGTCTCACTGGTGCTGCTGCTGATCGCTGTGTCGATCGTCGTGGTCTTCGCTCAGATGCGCTTCAACAGCACCAACAGCTATCACGCGGAGTTCGGCAACGCCACCGGGCTGAAAAACGGCCAGTTCGTCCGCGCCGCGGGCGTGGAGATCGGCAAGGTCAAAGCGGTGCGGCTGATCGAGGGCGGCCAACGAGTCCTGGTGGATTTCGATGTGGACCGGTCGATCCCGCTCTACCAGTCGACGACCGCGCAGATCCGCTATCTCAACCTGTTTGCCGACCGCTACCTGGAGCTCAAGCGCGGCGAGGGTGAGGGCGCCGACCGGGTCCTGCCGCCGGGCGGCTTCATCCCGCTGTCTCGAACTTCACCGGCGCTAGATCTCGACGCCCTGCTCGGTGGTTTCAAGCCGCTGTTCCGGGCGCTCGACCCCGACAAGGTCAACACCATCGCGTCGGCGATCATCACCGTGTTCCAGGGCCAGGGCGGCACGATCAACGACATCCTCGACCAGACCGCACAGGCGACCGCGCACATCGCCGAACGCGACCAGGCCATCGGTGAGGTGATCAAGAACTTGAACACCGTGCTGGACACCACCGTTCGGCACCGCAAGGAATTCGACCAGACCATCGACAACTTCGAGCGATTGATCACCGGGCTGGAACACCACGCCGACCCGCTGGCCGCCGGCACCGCGAACATCAGCAACGCCGCCGGCACGGTGGCCGACCTGCTCGCGGACAACCGCGCTCTGCTGCACAAGGCGATCAACTATCTGCAGGCGCTTCAGCAGCCACTGGTCGACCAACGCGATCAGCTGGGCGACCTGATCCACAAGACGCCGACGGCGCTGAACTTGATCGGACGCAGCATCGGGCTCTACGGGGACTGGGTGAACTTCTACGTCTGCGACCTCACCATCAAGTGGAATGGCCTGCAGCCCGGCGGTCCGGTACGCACGGTTCGGATTTGGCAGCAACCGACCGGTAGGTGCACGCCGCAATGAGAACACTGACGGAATTCAACCGTAACCGGGTCGGGCTGATGGGCATCACTGTGCTGGTGCTCGTCGTCGCCGTCGGCCAGAGCTTCACCAGTATCCCGATGATGTTCGCCAGCCCGAGTTACTACGGGCAGTTCACCGACACCGGTCAGCTCAATAAGGGCGACAAGGTGCGCATCTCCGGCGTGAACGTCGGCAAGGTGGAGGGGTTCGATATCGACGGCGACCATGTCGTGATCAAGTTCAACATCGGTGCGAACACCATCGGCAGCGAAAGCCGGCTCGCCATCAAGACCGACACCATCCTGGGTAAAAAGGTGCTCGAGATCGAGCCGCGGGGAACCCAGACGTTACGGCCCGGGGCCATGTTGCCACTGGGCCAAAGCACCACGCCCTACCAGCTTTACGACGCGAACTTCGACATCACCAAGGCCGCCACGGGCTGGGACATCGACACCGTCAAGGAGTCGCTGAATGTCGTGTCGCAGACCATCAATCAGACTTACCCGCATCTGAGCGCCACGCTCGACGGTTTGACCCAATTCTCCGACACCATCGGCAAGCGCGACGAGGAGGTCAAACACTTACTCGCTCAGGCCCACCAAGTGGCCGGTGTCCTCGGTGACCGCAGCGAACAAATCAACCGGTTGTTGGTCAACGCGAAGACGCTGCTGGCGGCGTTCAACGAACGCGCCCGCGCCGTCGGCGTCCTGCTGCAGAACATTTCCGCCTTCTCGGCCGAGGTGCAGGGGTTCATCAACGACAACCCGAACCTCAATCCCGTGCTGGAGCAGTTGCGTGCCATCAGCGACGTGTTGGTGGAACGCAAAGACGACCTGGCTCGAACCCTCACTTATGTAAGTCAATTCGCCGCATCGCTCGGGGAATCCGTGGCGTCGGGACCGTACTTCAAGATCGTCCTGGCCAACCTGCTGCCGTATTGGATTTTGCAGCCGTTCGTCGACGCCGCCTTCAAGAAGCGCGGCATCGACCCGGAGAACTTCTGGCGCAGCGCCGGGCTGCCCGAGTTCCGCTGGCCCGACCCCAACGGCACCCGGTTCCCCAACGGCGCACCACCGCCCGCGCCGCCGGTGCTCGAAGGCACACCCGATCACCCGGGACCGGCCGTCCCACCCGGAACGGCGTGTTCCTACACCCCACCACCCGACGCGCTGCCGCGGCCATGGAACCCGTTGCCGTGCACCGGTGTTGACGTCGGACCGTTCGGTGGCAGTTTCCCGGCGCCGATCGACGTAGCCGCCTCACCACCGAACCCCAACGGCCTGCCACCGTCGCCGGGCATCCCGATCGCCGCACGCCCCGGCGAGGCACCACCCGATGTCCCCGGCACACCGGTACCGCTGCCCATCCAGGCACCGCCGGGCGCG
>NZ_LZKF01000096.1:0-60071 GCF_001672665.1 Mycobacterium sp. E2238
TCCCGAAGCCGCCCACGATGGTTCCGGTGTCGGCGTTGTAGTCGTTGAAGAAGTTGCCGAGCGCGTTCGGCGAGGTGTGCAGGATGTTTTCCAGATCCATGTGGTGATCGACCAGGTTCTGCGTCACGTCGGCCAGCCGGGCGATCTGCTCGCTGGTCTGGTTGCGCGTCCCGGCGATGAAGCGCTGCACCTCGCCGACCGCCGTCGACAGATCGGTCAGCGCCGCGTCCAGGTCGGATCGGCTGTCGTCGACCACGCTGGTGAGGGTGGCCAGGCGGTCGTTGAACTGGACGATCTGCACGTTGCTGTCGCGCAACGCGCCGACGAAGGTCTGCAGGTTCTTGATGATGTCGACGATGTTGCCGCTGCCGTTGGCGAGGATGCGGCCCACGCCGGACAGTTGGCCGAGGGTTTGCCGCAGCTTGTCGCCGTTGCCGTCGAGCGCGTTGGCGGCGCTGTCGATGAACCGGCCCACCGACGTGCCTGATACACCGCTTTTTGGTCCCAAATCCGTTGCCAGACGCATCAATTGGGTTTTGACCTCGTCCCATTCGACCGGCACCGCGGTTCGTTCCACCGGGATGATCGCGCCATCGCGCATCACCGGTCCGCTGTCGCGATACGCCGGCGAGAGCTGAACGTAGCGGGCGGACACCAGGTTCGAGGCGACGATGACCGCCTTCGCATCCGCCGGAATCGGCACATCGCGGTCGACCTCGAGCGTCATCTTGGCCTGTGTGCCCTGCGGCTGAATGGATTTGATGCTGCCGACCTTGACACCTGAGACCCGCACCTCGTCATGAGGGTAGATCGCGGTGGCGGTGGTGAAGTAGGCGGTGATGGTCTTCGGGCCGAACACCGTATTGCGGACGAGCACGGCAGCGCCTGCAGCGATCAGCCCGACCAGGACAACCGCCGCCACGGCCATCAACCTGTTTCGGGGAATCCGCGAGGTCATTGTGATCCTCCGACCCTGCCGCCCAACGTGCAGCCTGGGCACACCGGAATACCGTTGTACGGCCAGGGAGTCAGCGACCGCGGCAACGGTGACGGGTGGCCGGGGCCCTTCGAAGTATCGAAGGTGCGGAATCCCCAGAGGTAGTCGAAGATCGGTTGGAAGAGTTGTGGGACAAGGAAGTTCGGGACGAAAGCCGAGTAGGCGTACATGCTTGAGATGCCCTCACCGACGGTGACCTCGAATTTCTTGAGCCCTTGCAGCGCTTTTCCGATATTGTCGCGGTTCTTCTCCAGCATCGCGGTCACCGAGTTCAGCTTCTCGAGCGTCGGGGCCAATTTGGCTTCGTTGTCGTGCACCAACCCCGTCAGCTGCTTAGACACCGCCGAGGTGTTCGCCAGCAGGTCGACGATCTCCTGCCGGCGTGCCACCAGCACCTGGAGCAGAGTGTCGGAGTTGAGGATGAGCTTGTTGACCTGCTGGCTACGCTCGGAGAGAATCCCGGTGACGTCGCCGGCGCTCTTGAACAGCTCGCCCAGGTTCTTGTTGCGGCTGTTGAGCGTGCGCGATAACCGGGTGAGTGCATCGAAGGCCGGGCCCATTTGGGGGGCGATCTGGTCGAGCGTCGCCGAAAGCGTGTCCAACGACTGGTTCAGCGCCGCGGTATTGGTTCCGGCAGTATCGGTCGTCAGGTCGCTGACCGCTTCCGTGAGCGAGTACGGCGACGACGTGCGCGAGACGGGAATGAGTGCCATCGGGTGCATCGTGCCGCTGCCGGCGGACTCCAACGCCAGCATCCGCTCGCCGAGCAGCGTGCCGGTACGGATGTGCGCGGACGTCTCCGACCCCAACAGGACGTTGCCCTTCATCGCGAATGTGACCAGCGCATCGCCGTGGCGCAGCCTCACATCCGACACCGTGCCGACCTTCACGCCCGAGACGATCACGGGGTTGCCGGTCGCAAGGCCGCCGGCTTCCGTGAACAGCGCCTGGTACCTGACCATCGTCGCCCACGAGATGAACCGGTCGGGCGACAGGCCCACCAGGATCACCATCACCGCCAAAACGACGCCGATAAGGCCGGCCTTGACGAGCCCAGCTCCGCGATACTTGAGCATCAGGGTTCCGTGCACCTTCCCGCTTCTGACCTGAAAATCGGGGCCTTCACCGTCCTGCCCTGAAGATCCGTACCGCGCAGTTCCAACATGCAGAGGTAGTACGGGATGGTGGCGCCGTTCACGCCGAGTCGGACCAGCTTGCGGTAGTTCTTCGGCGCCTTCTCAATCGCCGCGTCGAGGCGGTCCTTGTCGCCATCGAGAATCGGCGCCAGCCGGCTCAGCTGATCAATGGTGCCCGCGAGCGGGGGGCGCGCGCTGGTCAGCAGATCCGCCAGCGAGGCGGTTCCCCGGTCCAGGGCGTCGATCGCCGAGCCGATGGTGTTGCGGTCGTCCGACAACCCGCTGACGAGCCGCTCGAGACGATCGATCGCACCCGAGAACTTGGTGCCGTCCTTGGAGATCGTGCCGATCACGATGTTGAGGTTGTCGATCAGTTGCTGCACGGTTTGGTCGTTGTCGGCCAACGCGTTTGAGAACGACGTCGTCTTGGAGAAGAGTGATTCGAGCGTTCCGCCCTGCCCCTGGAAGACCTGCAGCAAGCCTGCAGTCAAGGCGTTGACGTCTTGCGCATTCAGCCCCTGGGTCACGGGTTTCAGCCCGCCGAGCAGCAGATCGAGGTCGAGTGCCGGTGCTGTGCGGTCAACCGGAATCTGACCGCCGACGGGCAGCCGCTTGGGTGAGCCCGGACCGTCGACGAGTTCGAGGTAGCGATCCCCCACCAGGTTGAGGTAGCGGACCGCCGCCCTGGTGCCCTCGGTGAGGACGACGTTGCGGTCGGCGTCGAAGTGCACCACGACTTTCTTGTCCGGCTGCAGCGAAACACCGTTGACGGTGCCTACCCGGATGCCGGCGACCCGCACCGACTGCCCGGGCTTAAGACGCGACACGTCGGAGAACACGGCCGAATACCCGTTCGTGGCACCGGTGCGGTACTGGCCGAAGATGAAGAACAGGAAGGCGGTCAGCATCGCCATCACGACCGCGAAGATCGTGAACTTGATCAGAGTGGCGCGGGTTCTCATCCGGGCATTCCCACCATGGCGGAGTTGCGTGGCGGGCCTGCGATCGGCCCGTACAACAGCTGTTTGAGCAGATCGGAGTTGATCAGCAGCTGCGGGTTCCCGTACCCCACAGGGTTGGCGCCGATATCGGTGATGAATTGCGGCGGAGCCGAGTTGAACGGAATTGCCGGCAGTCCCAGGCACTGCGGTCCACCCGTCGCGGCAACCTTGGGCAGGTTTGTCGGATACCGGTAACGCTCGCCGCCCCACGTGAGGCTCGCCGAGATGTTGATGCTCGGTTCCGACAACGGGGGACTGTGGGCTATCGTTACCAACCCGCCGAGACTGCAGGTGAGCGCCTCATGATACTCGTTGGTCAGGTCGGTGGTCGGCACCAGCAGGTGCATCACGTTCGTCAGCGGTTGGCGGTTCGTCGACAAGACGTCGTTGCCGATGTCGGCCAAGCCGATCGCGCTGATCAGCAACGCATCCAGGTTGCGCTGCTCCTCGACGAGCGTCTTGCTGATTCGCGTCGCGTTGGCCGCGGTTTTCACCAGATTCGGTGCCGCGTCGGCGTAGGCGTTGGACACCACCGGCAAGACCGAGAGGTCGTGCCGGAATGCCGGAAGGCTCGGCTCCAGCCTGGCCAAGAACGAATCCAGATCGCTCAGCGACTGGCCAAGCTGTGGACCCCGCCCACTGAACGCCTGGGCGAGCGCACCCAGCGACTCGTTGAGCTTTGGTGGGTCGATGTGCTCGAGGACCGAAACCAACTGCTGGAACACCGTATTGACTTCGACCATGACGTGCTGGCCCTGCAGCGTCTGGCCCGCGTGTAGCCGCTGAGCCGACGGTTGCGCCGGTTCCACCAACAGGACCGACTTCGCGCCGAATACCGTCGATGACGCGATGTCGACAAGCACGTTGCCGGGAATGAAGCGCAATTGCGAGGGGTCCATCGCCAAGTGGATGGCCGCCTTGCCGTCGGGCAGCGAGTCGATCGAGGCGACCTTGCCAACCTGCACGCCGCGCAGCTTGACCTTGGCGTCCGGGTTCATGACCAGACCGGCGCGTTGCGAGATCACGGTCACCGGCACGGATTCGGTGAAGGAGCCCTGAAACAGGCCCACTGCCACGGCGAAAATCACGCCAATGATGACGACAGTCGCCAACCCCAGCAGGGGCGCCAGATAGCTGCGCCCGGCGGGCCGGGCATGGCCGGCGCGCGGAGGTCGCCCGGCGGCCGCGCGACCGGCTGGCACACTCTGCGTCACTGCCGTTCCACCTCCTTCGCTAACCGGACAGGTTGAAGTTGCCGTTCGTACCGTAGATAGACAGCGAGACCAACAGCGTTACGGACACCACGACGATGAGCGAGGTGCGCACCGCGTTACCGGTCGCGTTGCCGACACCGGCAGGCCCCCCCGAAGCGAAATAGCCGTAGTAGGTGTGGATCAGCAGGATCGTGAGCGCCATCAGGATGGCCTGCAGGAACGACCACAACAGGTCGATCGGGTTCAGGAAGGTGTTGAAGTAGTGCTGGTACAAGCCCTGCGACTGTCCGAGCAGGAAAGTCGTGGTGAACTGGCTGGCCACGAACGACAGGATGACGGCGATCGCGTACAAGGGTGTGATGGCCATCATTCCGGCCAGGATCCTGGTGCTCACCAAGTAGGCAACCGGCCGAATCGCCATGCTCTCCAACGCATCGACTTCTTCGTTGATCCGCATGGCACCCAGCTGGGCGGTCACCCCGGCGCCGAAGGTGGCCGCCAGACCGATCCCGGCGACCACCGGTGCCGCGATGCGCACGTTGATGAACGCGGACAAGAAGCCCGTCAGCGCCTCGATGCCGATGTTGCCCAGCGAGGTGTAGCCCTGAATGGCCAGGGTGCCGCCCGCCGCCAGCGTCAGGAAGCCGACGATCACAACGGTTCCGCCGATCATCGCCAAAGTGCCTGCGCCCATGCTTATCTCGGCGACCAGCCGAACGACTTCGCGCGTGTAGCGGGTAGCGGCGAACGGCACTCCGGCGAGCGCCTTGCCGTAGAACAGGGTGTGGTCGCCGATCCGCCCCAACGAGGCGACCGGCCTCTCGAATTGGCGGATTAATCGCGGATATGTGGCCCTCAGCGCCATTGGCAGCCCCTACTTCGCCGTCATCTTGATGCCGATCGCGGTCACGACCACGTTGACGACGAACAGGGACATGAAGGCGTAGACCACGGTCTCGTTCACCGCGTTGCCAACGGCCTTGGCGCCCCCGCCGGTGATCGAGAGGCCCCGATAGCAGGCCACCAAGCCGGCGATGAGGCCGAAAAGGGCTGCCTTGACACACGAAATGATGACCTCTGGCACGCCCGTGAGCAGCGTGATACCCGCGGCGAACGCGCCGGGATTGACGTCTTGCACAAAGACCGAAAAGACGTAACCGCCAAGGACGCCGATGATCACCACGAGGCTGTTGAGCAAGAAGGCGACCAGTCCGGAAGCCAGCATCCGCGGGGTGACCAAACGTTGCACCGGGTTGATGCCCAGCACCTCCATCGCGTCGATCTCTTCACGAATTGTTCGTGCTCCCAAGTCCGCACACATTGCCGTGGCACCCGCGCCCGCCACGATCAAAACCGTGACCAGCGGTCCGAGCTGGGTGACCGCACCGAACGCGGCGCCCGCACCGGATAGGTCCGCCGCGCCCAGTTCGCGCAAGAGGATGTTGAGCGTGAAGCTGACGAGGACGGTAAACGGGATGGCTACCAGCAGGGTGGGAGCCAGCGATACCCGCGCGACGAACCAGGACTGCTCCAAGAACTCACGCCACTGGAAGGGCCGGCGGAACACGAATTTGACCGCATCGGCCGACATTGCGAACAACGCTCCGACGGCCTGCATGGGCCCCGACATGTCCCATTTCAGTTTCAGCTGGGGCAATCCCGCTGACCAGTGGTCGGCTCCCTTAGTTGCCATCGGCCTCAGACTCTTTCCTGAGTTACGAGACCGACAGTCTTGTTGTCGCGTACTGACTGCTGTAGATTTGGCCGAAGCGAGGGCCACCGGGGCGTGCAGGCGACGGCGAAACGCCCTGTGGGCGGCCGGAATCCGGCAGATGCCTCGGGCATGACAGCGCTGTCCATCCTCACGCCAGGACCTCCGTTCTGTTGCGTGAGTAGACGCTTCAAAACGTGGGGCCCCGTGTCTTGAAGCGTCCGGCGATTATGACTCATGCCGAGTCCAGGCGGAACGGAAAATGCATAACCGTTATCCGACAATCCATCAGCACACCGCTTAGCCAGGGCGACTGACGCACAACGGACGCGACGGTCGGCACAAACATCAAGGGCTCCTCCGGCTCTAGGTGACGGCGCCGGCCGTCTTGAGTTCGATGATGCGGTCCCAGTCGAGCCCGAGTTCCACCAAGATGTCGTCGGTCTGCTCGGCGAAGCCGGGCGCCGGGCCGGTCTGTGGGGCCGCGACGTCGAACTGGACCGGATTCGCGACCAACTCGAGTTCGCCTGCCTGCACGATGTACTCGTTGGACCGGATCTGTGCGTCTTTGGCGGCTTGCAGGGTGTCCTGCACGGGCGCCCAGGGACCGGCCAGCGTGGCGAAGCGTTCGCTCCACTCTTCCAGCGTGCGGGTGGCGACGACCTTGGTCAGGATCTCCACCGCCTCCGCTGTGTTGGCGGCGATCTTCTCCACCGTTTCGAAGCGCGGGTCCTCGGCCAGCTCCGGCAGGTCGACGTGCCGGCAGACGTCGGCCCAAAACTTGGTGGGCTGCATCATCACGAAGGAGATATAGCGACCGTCGGACGTGGTGTAGAGCCCGACCAAAGGATTGTTGGGGGCGCCGTGCACGCCGGGCGGCGGCGCTTCAAGCCGCTGGCCCAGATAATTTGTCAGCGCGACCGTGTGTCCCATCGACCAAAGCCCACTGCCGAGGAGCGACACGTCGACGACGGACGGCTCGCCGGTGCGCTCCCGTTTGAGCAGCGCCGCTGCGATGCCACCGGCGAGGTTGGTGCCGGAGATGGTGTCGCCGTACGCCGGGCCGGGCGGCCCGATCATTCCCGGCATGCCGGCGGGCGTGATGGTCGCTGCGGTTCCGGCCCGGCACCAGAACGCGGTCATGTCATAGCCGCCCTTGACCGACTCTTCGCCCCGCGGGCCGAGCGCGCTTCCCCGCGCGTAGATGATCTTCGGGTTCACCGCCCTGATGTCGTCGATGTCGATCCCGAACTTCTGGCGGGCGCCGGGCAGGAAGCTGGTGAGGAACACATCCGATCGGCGGGCCAGCTCGTAGAGCACCTCCTTGCCCCCGGGCACCGACATGTCCAGCCCGATGCTGCGCTTGCCGCGGTTCGCGTGTTCGATGTTCGGGTTAGGGTCACCCTCGACGCGCAGCATGCCGGTCTGTCGCAGCCCTCGCTGCGGATCGCCGGTGACCGCGTGCTCGACTTTGACCACGTCGGCGCCCCACTCGGCGAGCACCGCGCCCGCCGACGGGACGAACCCGTACATGGCGACTTCCAGGACGCGGATGCCCTCGAGCGGCCTCACGCCGTGGCCCCGTTCGCCGCCGGAACCGCATACGTTTTGCGTTCCAAGAATTCCTCCAGCCCGGCCACACCCATCTCGCGGCCCACCCCCGACTGCTTGAAGCCACCGAACGGGCTGTCCGCGCCGAAGTAGTTGCCGCCGTTGATCGAGAAGGAACCGGTCCGGATCCGGCGCGCCACCGCAAGCGCCCGGTCCTGGTCGCCGCTGAAGACCGCGCCGGCCAGGCCGTAGATCGAGTTGTTGGCGATGCGCACCGCGTCGTCGTCATCGTCGAACGCGATGACGACGAGCACCGGTCCGAAGACCTCCTCCTGAGCGATCTCGCTGCCGGGATCGACGTTGGTCAGCAGCGTCGGCGCATAGAAGTAGCCCGGCTCCAACCGCTGGCCACCGGTGACCAGGGTCGCGCCCGCGGCGACGGCCCGCTGCACCATGCCGTCGACCTTGTCCCGCTGGCGCTCGTTGATCAGTGGGCCCATGTAGGTTTTCGGATCGGCCGGGTCGCCGTGGCGCACCTTGGCGAAGTTCTCTGCGACCAACGCGACGATCTCGTCGTGATGCGACCTGGGTACCAGCAGCCGAGACGTCAGCGCACATCCCTGCCCCGCGTGGGTCACCATGCTGAATGCCGCGAACATGGCCGCGCCGGCGAAGTCGGCATCGTCGAGCACGATGGCGGCCGATTTGCCACCCAGTTCCAGGAAGACGCGCTTGACCGTTTCACTCGCGGCGGCCATGATCTTGCGCCCCACCGCTGTTGATCCGGTGAAGGTGACGACGTCGACGTCGGGGCTGGTGGTCAGCACCTCGCCCGCCTCGGGGCCCGAGGAGCTGAGCACATTGACCACGCCGTCGGGTATGTCGGTGTGGTTGGCGATCAGCTCACCGAGCGCCAGGGTGATCAACGGTGTGTCCGGCGCGCCTTTGAGGACCACGGTGCACCCGGCGGCCAGCGCGGGGGCCAGCTTCGCCAGCGCCAGCTGGTTTGGGTAGTTGTAGGCGATGATCGCGGCGACCACCCCGGCGGCTTCCTTTTCCACCCAGCGGTGGTGGAGCATGCCGCGCGATTCTTTCTCGCCGAGATCTTCGGAGAACTCGTACCTGCGAAGCAGATCCGCGTAGAAGCGCACGATGGCGATCGGCTCGTCGAGCTGGGCGCCCTGGGTCAGCGCCCGGGTGGCGCCCACTTCGGCGATCGTCAGGTCACGCAACTCGTCGGCGTGTTCGATCAGCGCCCGATGCAGTTGGTCGAGGCAGCGGATCCGCAACTCGACGTCGGTGGGCCAACTGGTGGTGTCGAAGGCACGCCGGGCCGCGGCGATCGCCGCTTCGGCCTCCTCGACACCGGCGTCGGGGGCGTGCCCGACGACAGCGCCGGTGGCGGGATTGATCGACGCGAACGATTTGTCGGTGGTGACCAGCCGGCCGCCGATCAACAGTCGGCGGTCGGAGGCTGATCCAGGCGCGGCATCCGCGATGGTGGCTGCAGTCGCAGTGGCGGGCTCTGCCGTGTCCTGGGCAGGCATTCCGTACTCCCTAATGTGGTGACGGTCACGATAATTTGATTCTCTTCCCCGGCGAATCTTACATTCGAGTCTCGATAATTCAAGAAACCCTCAGGAATGAGGGCGGGCCACTGACCAGCAACGCAGAGGCCAACGGATCGCCACGCCGAGTAGTTTGACGCAGGCCGAACAGGGTTTCCGGAGTGTGTTGCGACAGACTCCCGCGTGAGAGTAGGGTTCTCATAATTGTAAGCGAGATTCTTTGTGACTGAGACGGTCACGTTTGGAGCAGAGGCCTGCACGTGAAGACTGCGGTGGTCACCGGTGGCGGATCCGGCATCGGCCTTGCCGTCGCGCACCGGTTGCGCGCCGACGGTCTCGACGTCGCCACGATCGACCTCCGACCGTCGGACGGCGATCAGTGCTTTACCGCGGACGTCACCGACCGATCGCAGGTGGACGCGGCCTTCGCGGCGATCCGCGCGAAGCTCGGGCCGGTCACCGTCCTCGTCAACGCGGCGGGCCTGGACGGATTCAAGCGCTTCAACAACATCACCTTCGAGGACTGGCAGCGGGTGATCGACGTCAACCTCAACGGCGTCTTCCACACCATTCAGGTGGTCTTGCCCGACATGCTCGAGGCGAAGTGGGGACGGATCGTCAATATCTCTTCGTCGAGCACGCATTCCGGCGCGCCCTATATGAGCCATTACGTGGCGGCCAAGTCCGCGGTGAACGGGCTCACCAAATCCCTGGCGCTCGAGTACGGGCCCAGCGGCATCACCGTCAACGCGGTGCCGCCGGGCTTCATCGACACCCCGATGCTGCGCGCCGCGGCGAAGAACGGATTCCTGGGGGACATCGACGAGACCATCGCGCGAACCCCGGTGCGCCGGATGGGGAAGCCGGAAGACATCGCGGCGGCATGCGCTTTCCTGGTGTCCGACGAAGCCGCCTACATCACCGGTCAGCTCTTGGGCGTCAACGGCGGTCGCAACACCTGAGTACCGATTCGTTCAGCGGTGCCCGGCAACCAGATCAGGTGGGAGGAGACAACCCGTGAAGGTTTGGGTGGATTCAGAACGATGCCAGGGTCACACCCTCTGCGCGATGATCGCGCCGGAGTCGTTTCAGCTCAGCGACATCGACGGCAGTTCTTCCGCGATCGACGAAGTGGTCCCCGTAGACCGGCAGGACCAGGTGCGTGAAGCCGCCCAGTCCTGCCCGGAGCAGGCGATCATCATCACCGACGACTGAGTCCTCATCCGGACACTGACCGACGAAATACCTAGGGAGACAGAGCTTTGAGTGTCGACGACGTCGTCAGCGACAGCGACCGCAAAAGGAACCGGTACCACTTCGATCGGCATTCCCCGGAGTACCGGTCGAAGTTCAAGTCAATCACCAAGGAGATGCACACCAAGTGCCCGATGGCGTGGAGTGAGACCTACGGCGGGCATTGGGTCGCGGCGGGCAGCCATGAGGTCTTCGAGCTGGCCCGCTGCCCGGCCGTCTCCAACGATCACGACATCAACGGCGAACGTCGTGGCTACAAAGGCATTTCGATCCCCACCGCGAGCCGGGTCAGCGTGGTGCGCGGCGGCATCCTGGAGATGGACGACCCCGAGCACCGCATTTACCGCACCGTGCTCAATCCCTACCTGTCGCCGGCGGCGGTCAAGCGCTGGGAGCCGTTCATCGACGACGTGACGCGCGCCTGCCTCGACGAAAAGATCGAGGGCGGAAGCATCGACTTCGTCGACGATCTGGCCAACATCGTTCCGGCCGTCCTGACTTTGGCGATGATGGGCATCCCGCTGAAGAAATGGAACATGTACAGCGAGCCGGTGCACGCCGCGGTGTACACGCCCGAGCACTCTCCCGACATCGAGCGCGTCACCGAAATGCACAAGCAGATGGGCCTCGACATGGTGAACAACATGCTCGAGATCCGCGAGAATCCGCGGCCGGGAATCGTGAATGCCCTGCTGCAGATGCGCATTGACGGGGAACCGGCGCCCGACCTGGAAATCCTCGGGAACCTCGGCTTGGTCATCGGCGGCGGCTTCGACACCACCACCGCCCTGACCGCCCACTCGTTGGAGTGGCTTTCCGAGCATCCCGAGCAGCGGGAACTGCTCAGCAACGAGCGCAAAACGCTGCTCGACCCCGCCACCGAGGAATTCCTGCGCTACTTCACTCCCGCGCCTGGCGACGGCCGGACATTCTCCGATGATGTCGAGCTCGACGGCACGCAGTTCAAGGAGGGCGAGCGGCTGTGGATCTCGTGGGCGATGGCCAACCGCGATCCATCGGTATTCCACGACCCGGACGACATCGTGCTCGACCGTAAAGGCAACCGCCACTTCAGCTTCGGGCTGGGAGTCCATCGGTGTGCCGGGTCGAACGTGGCGCGTACGGTGTTCAAATCGATGCTCACCGCCGTGCTCGATCGGATGCCCGATTATCGATGCGACCCGGAAGGCACCGTCCACTACGAGACCATTGGCGTCATCCAGGGCATGCGCAAGTTGCCGGCCACCTTCAGCCCCGGCCGAAGGCTCGGCGCCGGCCTGGACGAGACGCTGGAGAAGCTGCAGCGCATTTGTGACGAGCAAGAACTCGCCAGACCGATCACCGAACGCAAGGAAGCCGCCGTCATCGACTGAGCCGCTCGCGGTCCAGCGTCGCCATGCAGGAGAAAGCCGCCATTGACCGCTCCAGTTTTTCCGAGTACGCCTGTTCAGCGGGCCCGCGCTCTATATTCAGGCCAGGCGCGTGCGCAGAGATGGGAGACGCATCGGTGAAGACTTTCGCAGCGAGCCTCGCGCTCGCGACGGCCGCGCTGACTCTTACGCCCACCGCTCACGCGGACATGCAGATCGGCAACTACCGGCTGGACACCCCGCGGGATCCCGGCCACAGCTGGATCTTTGCGATTCGGCCGTGCAGATACGATCAGGGACCGGAATGCCTGACGGTACAAGCGATTGCGCAACCCAACGGGCAAGCGGCCTTCTGGAAGTCAGATGCTCACCTTTCCAACGGCCGCTACACCATGGCGGTTGATGTGCCCGACGGGGTGCGCTGCGTGGTCCAGTTCTTTCCCTCGCACGACGTTTACTCGTGGGATGCGGTGACGCTGGCGGGTCAGGTCGATTCGACGTACGACACCGGTTGCGGTGGCGGACCGGGGGGCACCAACAGTTGGCCGTTCTCGCTCGTGCGATGGTAGCCGCGTGAGAGTCAGTAAGCACGATGGCTGAGGCGAAGGAACCGCCCCAAGATTCGGCAAAATCGAAGGCCGACGCAATGGCGTTGCTAGAGGAAGCCGAGGCCGAAGCGGCCGAGGCTGAAGCGCTGGCCGCCGCGGCGCGCGCCCGTGCTCGTGCCGCCCGACTCCGCCGCGAAGCGCAGGCACAAGCTGAGAAAGAGGCCGAGTCAAAGGCCGCCGAGGAAGCCTCGGACGCCCACGAGGACACCACCGACACCGCCGAGGCGGAGACCAAAGACGACACCACCGACACCGTCGCAGCGGAGACCGAGGAGGAAGTCCCCGCCGAGCCCGCCGATACGGCGGAGCCGGAATCCGAGTCGGCCCGCTCCCGGCGTCGCGTGCGACTGCCACCGTGGTCCGTGGCGTGGAAGGCGGCCGTCATCATCCTCATCTGCGCCTTCGTCGCCGCCAGCGGATACATGATGTGGGAACGCCACGAAACCACCGAGCGCAACCAGCGCACCGCCAACTTCATCGCGGGGGCCAGGCAAGGCGTCGTCAACATGTTTTCGATGGACTTCAACAGGGCCAAGGAGGACGTCCAGCGGGTGATCGACAGCTCCACGGGCCAGTTCCGGGACGACTTCCAGCAGCGCGCAAAGGATTTCACGACCGTGGTCGAGCAGTCCAAAGTCGTCACGCAGGGGACCGTGAATGCGGCGGCCGTACAGTCCATCGACGGGAATTCCGCGTTGGTACTCGTAGCGGCGTCATCGCGCATCAGCAATGCCGCGGGCGCCAAAGACGAGCCACGAAATTGGCGGCTCAAGGTGACCGTCACCGACGACGGCGGGCAATACAAGATGTCCAAACTGGAGTTCGTCCCGTGAGCGAAGACAACCGCGGCATCGACACCGCCGACGACCGTTCCGAACGGGCCGGGGGCAGCGGGCGTCCATGGCGCAAGGTGAAAGTCGTTCCCGCCGTTCTGATTTTGCTTCTGCTGATCTCCGGCGCCACGGCGACGTGGCTGTACTTCAAGGAGTACCGGCCGGACAAGCAGACCGACCCCAGCGTCGCGAACGCGGTCGTCAGCTCGGCGTCCGACGGAACGGTCGCGTTGCTGTCCTACTCGCCCGACTCGCTCGACAAAGACTTCGCCGCGGCAAAGTCGCACCTGTCCGGGGATTTCCTGTCGTACTACAACCAGTTCACCGAGCAGATCGTCGCTCCGGCGGCCAAACAGAAGTCGCTGAAAACTAACGCTCGGGTAATCGGGGCCGCGGTCTCGGAGTTACATCCGAATTCGGCCGTCGTGCTGGTGTTGGTCGACCAGAGCACCACGAGCAAGGACAATCCCGAACCCGCGATGGCTTCCAGCAGCGTGCTGGTGAGTTTGACCCGCGTCAACGGCAATTGGCTGATCACCAAGTTCGACCCGGTCTAGCCGGGCCGCCTCGCCGAATGTGAAGCTAGCCGCACACTGGGGTTCGAGTGTGAAGACAGCTTCACACTCGTGGAGGCAAGTCATCCCCGCGGCAGGCCGAGCACCCGCTGGGCGATGATGTTGCGCTGGATTTCCGAGGTGCCCCCGGCGATCGTCCCGGAAAAGCTGCGGGCGTAGCGCTCGAACCAGCTGGCGAAATAGTGGTCGAGGTTCATGTGCGCGTACGGCCCGGTCAGGCCCGGGTGAACGAGCCCTTCGGAGCCCGCCGACGTCAGCGCAAGCTCCATGCCACGCAACTCGGCCTCGGACCCGAGCAGCTTGAGCACCGAGATCGCCGCCACGTCGTCTTCGCCGCGCGACGCGCGGGCCAGGGCCACCGAACCCAGCAGGCGCAACGCCTGCTTGTCCATGATCGTGCTGGCGTACTGATCGCGTTCGACCTCGGTGCTGGGATGGAAGTCGTCGATCATGTTGTCGAGTCGATCGGCGAAGCCCAGCCACATCATCGTGCGTTCGTGCCCCAGCGATCCGTTGGCGACCCGCCAGCCCTGGTCGAGCTCACCGACCAAGTTCTCGGCAGGCACGCGGACATCGGTGAAAAACACCTCGTTGAAATCCAGATCATCGGCACCGCAGATCGACGGGAACGGCCGGCGCACGAGGCCCGGGGTGTCGGTGGGGATGATCAGCGCGCTGATTCCCTTGTGCTTCGGGGCATCTGGATTGGTGCGCACAAATGTCAGCAAGACGTCGGCGTCGTGGGCGCCCGAGGTCCACACCTTCTGGCCGTTGACCACGAAGTGATCGCCGTCCAGCACCGCGCGGGTCCGCAACGACGCCAGGTCGGAACCCGCGCTGGGCTCGCTCATCCCGAGTGACGCGGTGATCTCGGCCCGCAGGATCGGCACCGCCCAGCGCCGCTTCTGTTCGTCGCTGCCGAACGACAACAGCGAAGCGCCAACGATGTTCACGCCCTGCGGGTTGAAGCTGTGGTAGATCCGCCGGCGGCTGAGCTCTTCAAGATAGACGAACTGCTGAATGACCGTCGCGTTGCGGCCACCGAATTCCGGTGGCTGGCTCGGCAGTAGCCAGCCGTTGTCGAACAGCAGCCGCTGCCAGTCGCGTGCCCACTGCGGCATGTGGGAGACCGACCGGGGTCGCTCGAGCGTTTCGCTTGCGGGAGGCAGGTTCTCGTCGAGGAAGGCCGCGAACTCCGCCCGGAACTCCTCGACGTCGGAATCAAAAGTCAGCTGCACGGTATTCCTCCGCGATCCGCGCCCGGTGCTCGGCGGCGCCGCCGAGCATCAGCTCACCGGCCTTGGCTCGCTTCAGCGCGAACTGCAGATCGTTCTCCCACGTGAATCCCATTGCGCCGTGGAGCTGTAACCCGTGCCGGAACACCAGCGACTGGCACTCCCCCGCCGACGCCTTGGCCATCGCCGCCGCGAGCCGGCGGCGGGGATCGTCGGCCGCGATGGTCAGCGCCGCGAAGTACGCGAGGGCACGGGCGCGTTCCACGGCGACGTGCATGTCCGCGGCCTTGTGCTGGACGGCCTGGAACGAGCCGATCGGCACACCGAATTGCTGACGGCTGCGGACGTGTTCGAGCACCAGGTCGAGAATGCGTTGGCAGGCACCGACCATGGTGATCGCCATGCCGGTCAGCGCCATGTGGTGCGCGCGTTCGGAATCGACCGTGAGCCGGGCGCTGTCGGGCACCCGAACTTCGCAGAACGACAGGTCGGCGACGTGCAAGACGGGGTCGAAGACGGCGGCGCGACGCACCGACACCTGGTTCGCCGCGGTGAGGAATACCCCGGCGTCGGTCACCACCGCCAGGCGGTCGACGCGATCGCCGTCGAGGACATGGCGGGCCGTACCGTCCAGCAGCCAACCCTCGGCGTCCCGATGTGCGGCGACCCCGGTGTATACGGCGGTGCCCGATTCGTGGGGATCGAAGTGCTCGGCCGCCAACGGGGCGAACTGGGTCATTGTCGCCAGGAACGGGGTGGGGTCGGTCGCGCGCCCCAACTCCTCGAGGACGATGGCCAGTTCGACGGCGCTAATCGGATCGTTCAGCTCGGTCCAGCCCTGATCGACGTACGACTTCCACAACGGGCTGGGATCGACGCCGTCCTCGGCCACGCCGCGCACCAGCGAGGGCGGGCACTGCTTGGCCACGGCGTCGCGAACGGTCTTCTGCCACAGCCGCTGATCGGCATCGAACTCCAACAGCATGAAGGCCGCCTCCTGTCATCACCGACGCCGCGAGAATATCATTCTCGCACGCGGAAGTAATAATCTCGGAAACCGGTTACGGGGTCCCGCGGGGAACGAGGGGTTGCCGGCCAAGCTGGTCAGGCACGCGCCCAGGCCCTGGGCCGGCTCGGCCAGCAGAAAGTTCTGCATGGCGGGAAAGATCGATCCGCCGAGCAGAAAGTTCGGATGCGGTCGGATAGTGCTGCTGGGCGAACAGGACGGAGGGGAACTCGCGTAGACCGCGCGGCGGAGTCGCGATGCGAGACTGCGCTTAGGGCGATTGCAATCGCCAACGCCGCCACCACCACCAAGGAGAAGACCATTGGATCGCGAGACCTATCAGCGGGGCCTACACATCCGCTCCGACGTTCTCGGCGAGGAGTACGTCAACCGGGCCCTCGCCGACGCGGACGACTTCACCCAGCCCCTGCAGGATCTCGTCACCGAATACTGCTGGGGCGCGATCTGGGGTCGCGACGAGCTGCCCCGGAAGACGCGCAGCATGCTCAACCTAGCGATGATCTCGGTACTGAACCGGCCCAACGAATTACGCACGCACGTCAAGGCGGCGCTGACCAACGGCGTCAGCCGCGAGGAGATCCGCGAGGTCTTTCTGCAGGTGGCCATTTACGCGGGCGTGCCGGCCGCGGTCGACAGCTTCCGCATCGCGCGCGAGGCCTTCGCCGAACTGGATGAGGACTAGGTCGGCCAGGGCCCCCACTCGGACTTCACGACGGTGATCAAACCGCTCGAGACGGCAACCGGTGTGATCGGGGGCCGGTCGCCGGCCCAGCCAGGCTCCGCTGGATAGAGGCGGATGGCACTGATCCAGGACCGGGAGAATGGTATTATCGCAATTTAAGAACGACACTTGCACCAGGACCGCGAAAGCACTCGCTACCAGGAACGTTGACTAAACGAAACGCTTACCGGAAACCCGTTGATTGGCTCCCGAGAAGAATGTTAGGTTATCTATCATATGACCCGACTGGGTTCGCTTTGAGCGCCCGAGTCGAAGGATGGCTTTCGTGATCGAACACGCTGACGGAACCAGCACCCCGCTCATCGATGCGAGCGTGCACATCTTCTTCCCTTCCAACAAGGCGCTCCGCAAGACCCTGCGTGAGCCGTTCAAGAGCCGGGGCTTCCCTGATTACGAGATGGACTGGTACGGCGCCCCGGGCGGAGAGTACGCGCCCGATACCGAGGGCCCGGACCGTCAGTACCCCGGTTCGGATCCGGATTTCGTTGCCAATGAGCTCTTTTCGAAACGCGGGGTCGATGTCGCGGTCCTGCACCCGATGGCCCGCGGCATCATGCCGGACCGCCACCTGGGCAGCGCGCTGCACGCCGCGCACAACGAAATGATGGTGTCGGACTGGCTGGAGTCCAGCAAGTTCGGCGAGCGGTTCCGCGGCACCATCCGGGTGAACCCCGACGACATCGCAGGCGCACTGCGGGAGATCGAGAGGTGGCGTGGCCACCCGCGGGTGGTCCAGATCGGCGTTCCGCTGCAGTCCCGCGAGCTCTACGGCAAGCCACAGTTCTGGCCGCTGTGGGAAGCCGCGGTCGACGCCGGCCTTCCCGTTGCCGCGCACATCGAAGTCGGGTCGGGCATCGCCTTTCCGCCAACGCCCAACGGGAACACCCGCACCTACGAGCAGTACGTCAGCTTCATGGCGCTGAACTACATCTATCACCTGATGAACATGATCGCCGAGGGCGTGTTTGAGCGCTTCGACGGCCTCAAATTCGTCTGGGGCGACGGCGCGGCGGACTTCGTGACGCCGTTCATCTGGCGGATGGACACATTCGGCCGGCCGCACCTCGAGCAGACACCGTGGGCACCGCGGATTCCCAGCGATTACCTGCCCGGTCACGTGTATTTCGTTCAGGGCAGTCTCGACGGTCCCGGTGACACCGAGTTCGCCGGCGAATGGTTCGGCTTCACCGGCAAGGACGACATGGTGATGTTCGGCTCCAGCTACCCGCACTGGCAGTGCGGCGATATCAAAAAGCTTCCCCGCGCCCTCTCCGCCGAACCACGCGAGAAGTTGTGCTGGCGCAACGCGGCGCAGCTCTACAACATAGACATTCCCGCCGGGGTGGGCGCACAGTAGAAGTACGACGTGATACCGAGGAGTTTCAGATGACGTTGACCCATTCGCAGGAGCGGGTTCCCGCTGCCGAGCGCATAGCCGTCCGGTGCGTCGACTCAGATGTCCACCCGGCTCCCAAGCGCGGGGAACTCGTGCCGTACATCCCCGAGCCATGGCGCAGCAAATACTTCCTCACTCGCACCGTGGGTGAGCAGATTTACTACGACGCCCCGGACTACGCCCACTCGTACGCGATGCGGGTGGACTCTTTCCCCGCCAACGGCGAATTCCCTTGCAGCGACCCGGATATGGCGTTTCGCCAGCTGATCATGGAAGCCGGCTCCGACATCGCGATTCTCGAACCGGCCGCGTACCCGGCCCGGCTGCCCGAAGCACAGCACGCGATGTCGAGCGCGTTGAACGACTGGCAGGCCAATCACTGGCTGGACAGCCACAACAACTGGCACCAGCGCTGGCGCGGTTCGATTTGTTGTGCCATCGAGGAACCGCAAGAGTCCGTGCGCGAGATCGAGAAGTGGGCCGGGCATCCCTACATGGCCCAGATTCTGATCAAGGCCGAGCCGCGGCCGTCCTGGGGAAACCCGAAATACGACCCGATCTGGGCGGCCGCCACCAAGCACGACATCACCGTGAGCTGTCACCTGTCACGCAGCCAGTTCGACGAGCTACCGATCCCGCCGGTCGGATTCCCCAGCTACAACCACGACTTCATGGTGACCTACTCGCTGCTGGCCGCCAACCAGGTGATGAGCCTGATCTTCGACGGCGTGTTCGACCGGTTCCCGACGCTGCGGATCGTGTTCGTCGAGCACGCGTTCACTTGGATCCTGCCGCTGATGTGGCGGATGGATGCGATCTACGAAGCACGCAAGTCGTGGGTCGACATCAAACGCAAGCCGTCGGAGTACGTCAAGGACCACATCAAGTTCACCACCCAGCCGCTGGACTATCCCGAGGACAAGACCGAGTTGACCCGCGCGCTGGAATGGATGGAGTGCGAGAAGATCTTGCTCTTCTCCTCGGACTACCCGCACTGGACGTTCGATGACCCGCGCTGGTTGGTGAAGCACCTGCCAAAGCACGCCCGCGACGCGGTGATGTACAAGAACGGCATCGCGACCTACCACCTGCCCGAGACCGTTCCGGTCCTCGAGGGTCAGACCCGGGTGCTCTGAGTTGACCCGCGAAGAACAGGGGGCAGCCAAGCTGCCCGAGCCCCGTCTCGCCCAGGGCCGTGAGCATGTTGTTGCGACCGTGGACGAGATCCCGCCGGGCAAGCACAAGCTGGTGCCCATCGGGCGGCACGGCGTCGGCGTGTACAACGTCAACGGCAGCTTCTACGCGATCGCGAATTACTGCCCGCACCAAGGCGGTCCGCTCTGTTCGGGCCGCGCAAGGGGACGCACGATCGTGGACGAAACCGCGCCGGGCGACTCGGTCATGGTGCGCGACCTGGAGTACATCTATTGCCCTTGGCACCAATGGGGTTTCGAGCTGGCGACCGGCACAACCGCCGTCAAGCCCGAATGGAGTATCCGTACCTATCCGGTGCGTGTCGTCGGTAACGACGTTGTGGTGCAGGCCTAACTACAGGAGAATCGGGTGCCTTCAATCGAGATCAACGGGGGAAATGTCGTCTACGAAATCCTCGGCGAATCGGGCGATCTCATTGCCCTGACGCCAGGCGGCCGATTCAGCAAGGAGATCGAGGGTTTGCGTCCGCTTGCCGACGCGCTCGCCGCCGGCGGCTATCGCGTGCTGCTGTGGGACCGGCCGAACTGCGGTGCTTCCGATGTGCAGTTCTACGGTCAGAGCGAATCGCACATGCGCGCCGAGACGCTGCACAAGCTGGTGACCGGGCTGGGCTTCGAGCGCTGCATTCTGGCCGGCGGCTCCGGTGGCGCAAGGGATTCCATGCTGACCACGATGCTCTACCCCGAGATGGTCACCAAGCTTGTCGTGTGGAACATTGTCGGTGGCATCTACGGCACCTTCGTGCTCGGCTCCTTCTACATCATCCCGAGCATTCTCGCTGTGCGCGGCACCGGAATGGACGGCGTGGTGAAGGTACAGGAGTGGCGCGATCGCATCGAGGAGAACCCGAACAACAAGCAGCGCTTCCTCGACTTCGACAAAGACGAATTTCTGAAGGTGATGCTGCGCTGGCTCAACGCGTTCGTTTCCAAACCGGGACAGACCATCCCGGGCGTTGAGGACGAAATGTTCGACCGAATCAAGGTGCCCACCTTGATCATTCGCGGCGGCGAGAACGACATGGATCACCCGAAGCGGACGTCGCTGGAGGTCAGCTGCTTGATCAAGGGATCGAAGCTCATCGATCCCCCGTGGCCGGAGGACGCGTGGGAACGGGCCTCCGAGGACCGCGCGGCGGGGCGGGTGCAGCACTTCAACATGTTCGACACCTGGGTGCAGGCGGCGCCCGCGATCCTCGAGTTCCTGGGTTCGTGATGTCCCTACACGGTACGAATGTGGACCTCGCAGTTGAGCGACGCCTCGAGGGCCGTGTGAACCCGGCTCTCCGGTATGCGTTCGAGGTCCCTCTCACGCAGCGTCACGTACACGATGTCGAAACCGTCGTCCCCGGGCGTCCGCTCGATGTCACCGGTGAGCCCGAAGCCGGACAACACACCGTGGGCGTCGTCGTCAGTCCCCCGGCTGATGAAGGTGACGACTCCTGGAACCGGTTCGGCGGCGAACACGCTGCCGCACAGGCGGATCGCCAAATCTCGCGCCTCGTCTACGGCTTCGGCCGCGATCAGCAATTCGACTTCGCGGCGCGCCGCGGGCATCGCCGCGAGATCGTTCTCGACGACGTCTGCACCCGCATCACGCGCGAGCCCGAGGAGCGCCGCCATGCCGTCGCGTAGCTGCGAGACCGTGCAAACGCTCTCCGGGTCGACATTGACGCGCACCACCGCAGTTCGCATGTGCGCAAGCCTAACTAAGACGATGACGGGCCAGCCGTGAACACCGCCCAATCCACCACGATCTCCACCGTGACGTTCCCCGGTGTGGAACCCCGGCTGCTCTTCGAACGAGCCGGCCAAACCCGCGAGGACTTCACGGCGTATCGAAGGGTCGGGGGGTATCGTCCCCTTGCCGACGCCGATGCATTGCTGAGCGAGGTCGAGGCCAGCGGGCTGGTCGGCCGCGGTGGTGCGGCCTTCCCGCTCGCGATCAAATTGCGCACGGTGCGCGACAACGGGCGCATTGCCGGCGGCGCCGTCGTCGTCGCCAATGGCGAAGAGGGCGAACCGGCTTCGATCAAGGACCGCTGGCTGCTGCGCAACCGCCCCCACCTCATCCTGGACGGGCTGAGGCTGGCCGCCGCGATCGTGAGCACCGACCGCGCATACGTCTACGTGTCCGACCAGGAATCGGCCCACAGCGTCGAAACCGCGCTCGGCGAACTAGATTCCGACGCACTCGGCGGCATCACGGTCGGCATGCTGACGGTGCGGCCCGGATACGTGGCCGGGGAGGAAACCGCCGCCGTCCGCGCGATCAACGGCGGCCCGGCCAAGCCGACGGACAAGCCGCCACGCCCATTCGAATCCGGCGTCGATGATCGCCCGACACTGGTGAGCAATGTCGAGACCCTGGCCAACCTGCCTTTCCTGCAATGCCACGGCTCGGCGGCGTTCCGCTCGCAGGGCACGTCGCTGTCCCCGGGCACCTTCCTGGCCACCATTACCGGGGCGGACCGTCCGGCCGTGCTCTACGAACTTCCGCAGGGCTTGCCGTTCACCGAAATGCTTGCCCTGCACGGCGTTTCACCTGACCAGGTCCGCGGGGCGTTGATGGGCGGCTATTTCGCCGGCCTGCTCAACCGTGCCGTGCTCGAAACAACTTTGGACCACGAGACGATGCGGCGGCTCGGTAGCGGGTTGGGGGCCGGCGCCATCGCGGTGCTCACCGACGATTGCCCGGTCGCGGTCGCCGCGTCGGTGCTGGCCTACTTCGACCGCGAAAACGCCGGGCAGTGTGGCTCGTGCTTCAACGGGACGGCGGCGATGGCCGCCGCTGCCGGGGCGCTGCGCGATGGAGCGGCGACGACCGAAGACGTCAACCGGTTGCGTCGCTGGTCGGTGCTGCTGCGCGGGCGCGGCGCGTGCGCAACGCTGGACGCCGCCACCAACATGGCCGCCAGCCTGCTCAGTCAGTTCCCGGACGAAGTCAGCGCACATCTCGAGGGCACGTGCCAGGGCTGCGCCCGCGGGCCTTTCCGCGCAGACCGTCCCTACGAGGCGGAAGCTATGAGGCTCGCATGAAAATCCGCTTGGACCGCACCGTCTGCGACGGCTTCGGCATCTGCGCCAAATACGCGCCCGGATACTTCTCGCTCGATGACTGGGGCTACGCGTCCCTGATCGGTGATGGCACCGTGGCGGAGGCGGACCGTGACGCCGTCATGCGCGCCCTGATGGACTGCCCGGTGCACGCCATCGCCGAGATCGGTGAGCGCACCTCGCCTTCCGCACACCCCCCCATCGCCGATGCGGACGATCCGGCCGAGCGCCTCAAAACCGAAGAGAACGAGGCGGAGTGGGGCTTCACCCGTTGACCCCGTCGCGCTTTTCACAGAGCCGGACGTCACGAGGGTAAATTCGGTATCGCGTTGCTTGCCTGGTCATGGCGGTTTCAAGGGAATAAGCTGAGACCCGCCAAGGTCAGGACGGCCCCACTGGAGGCCCACCATGAGATGGTTTGTCCTTCGTCTGACCGCCGTCGTCGCGGTCGGCTTCATGGCGATGGCGGTCGCGGCGATAGCGACTCCGGGAATCAGCTCGGCGCAGTGCGATCACAACATGTCGTTCAATCCGGCGACCTTCGAGTGCAAACCGCCACCGGCGGCGCCGGCGTGGTACGTGTCCCCGCCGGCATACGCGCCGTCATTCGCCGGGCAGGATGTGCCGCCGCCTCCCCCGCAGCCATGGTGGACGTCGGAGGCCCCGATGTGGAGTGTCGGCTTTCACCAGTGGGGCATTTACGTGGGCGGCGTCTGGGTGCCGCTCTGACGGGTCAGGCAGGCGCGCTCGACGGTCACCATCTCGATCGACCTTGCCCGCGGGTGATAACGTAATTCTCCGATTCGTATAACGGGCCTACCAGACTGCATCCGGGGACCGTTCGACTCGCGGAGGTGACGTGTCTGCACCGGGACGCCCGCTGCCCCTGATCACTCAAGACAACGAGTTCTTCTGGACCTCGGGCGCCGACGGGAACCTGCGCCTGCAGAACTGCAATGGTTGCCAGTCGCTGATCCATCCGCCCGCACCGGTGTGCCGGTATTGCCGATCCCGCGACATGGGCGTGCGGGTGGTCTCCGGCAAGGGGACGCTGGCCGGCTTCACCATCAATGAGAGGTTCAGTCTGCCCGGCCTGCCGGCGCCCTACGTGGTCGCCCAGGTCGCAATTGCCGAGGACCCCCGCCTGCGACTGACCACCAACATCGTGGAGTGCGAACCCGATCAGCTCGAGCTCGGCCAACAGGTGGAGGTCGTCTTCGAGCAGGCCGAGGATGTGTGGTTTCCGCTGTTTCGACCGGCCGCGAACTCTCAACGCGCCTCCCTGCCGGACGACGAAATCGCGCCCGAACGGTTCGGCGAACACGTCCGGCCGATGCTGACCGCCGAGAAGTTCGAAGACAAGGTCGCGCTCACCGGGATCGGCATGTCGCCGATCGGACGCCGATTGATGCAGCTGCCGCTGGCGCTGACGGTGCAAGCCTGCGAAGCGGCGATCGCCGACGCCGGGCTGACGTACGCGGACATCGACGGACTGTCCACCTACCCCGGCGCGATCAATGTCGGCGGATTCGGGGAGGGCGGCGTCACCGCTCTCGAAGCGGCACTCGGCATTCGGCCGACATGGCACAACGGCGCCATGGAGACGTTCGGCCCAGGCGGATCGTTGATCGCGGCGATGCTTGCGGTCGCCGGCGGTCTGGCGCGTCACGTGCTGTGCTTCCGCACACTTTGGGAGGCCACCAACGGCGAACTGATGAAGCAGGGCAAGATCCGCCCGTCGGGTGGCCGGATGTCGGGCTGGCAGATGCCGTTCGGCGCCACGTCGGCGGCCCACACGCTGGCCATGAACGCGCAGCGGCACTTTCACCGTTACGGCACCACCAAGGAGACCCTTGGCTGGATCGCGTTGAACCAGCGGGCCAACGCCGAGCTGAACCCGACCGCCATCTACCGGTCGCCGATGACGATGGACGACTATCTGAACGCCCGACCGATCACCACGCCCTTCGGTCTCTACGACTGCGACGTACCGTGTGACGGCGCGATAGCGGTGATCGTCTCCGCCATCGACGCCGCCCGCGACCTCGCCAAGCGACCGGTGCTGGTGGAGGCGGTGGGTACGCAGATCGTCGAGCGAATCGACTGGGACCAAAGCACTTTGACCCATGAGCCGCAGGTGCTGGGACAGGCCGCGCACGTATGGACCCGCACCGCACTGCGGCCGGCCGACGTCGACGTCGCCGAGCTCTACGACGGCTTCACCATGAACTGCCTGTCTTGGATCGAGGCGTTGGGGTTCTGCGGGATCGGCGAGGCCAAAGACTTCCTCGACGGCGGCAAGAACATCGCCCGCGACGGCCAGCTGCCGCTCAACACGCACGGCGGCCAGCTTTCGCACGGCCGCACCCATGGCATGGGCCTGGTCCACGAGGCCGTCAGCCAACTGCGAGGGGAGGCCGGCGACCGCCAGGTCACCGGCGCCCGGGTTGGCGTGGTCAGCAGCGGTGGCCTCACACCCAGCGGTGTGCTGCTGTTGCGGGCGGACTCATGAACCTGCCCGCGCCCAAGCCGAGGCTGGTGATCGTCGACGGGGTGCCGATGTCGGCGCTGACCGCCGAATCCCCCGATCCCAAGGCCGTCATCGTGGCCATCCACGGCGGGGGCACCACCGCGATCTATTTCGATTGCCCGGGCCATCCGTCGTATTCGCTGTTACGGACCGGTGCGGCAGCGGGATTCACCGTGGTGGCCCTGGACCGGCCGGGCTACGGTAGCTCGGCACCGTATCCCGAGGCGATGGAGCAGGGAGAGCAGCGCGTCAACCTCGCTTACGGTGCGGTCGATCGGATTCTCGGCGAACGACCCCGTGGCGCAGGCTTGTTCGTGCTGGGGCATTCGGGCGGGTGTGAGTTGACGATGCGGATGGCGGCCGACGAGCGCGGCGCCGATTTGCTCGGCATCGAATTGGCGGGCACGGGCCGGCGCTATCACCCGGCGGCCCGGGAAATACTCAAAACGGCGACCCGCGAACGCCGTCCCGCGGGCATGCGCGACCTGCTGTGGAGCCCCGAAGAGCTGTACCCGCCCGAGGTCCTCGGCGGCGCGACGGTTTCCCCGTCGGCGCCCGCCTATGAGGATCAAATGGTGTCGGACTGGGCGCGACAAACCTTCCCCGCGCTCGCGCCGGCCGTGCGCGTCCCGGTGCATTTCAGCATCGCCGAACACGAAAAGGTTTGGCAGGCTGATGATTCAGCGGTCACGGAGATTACCGGCCTGTTTTCCGCCGCGCCGCGATTCGCCGTGCATCGACAATCCGGCGCCGGGCACAACATCAGTCTCGGCCACACTGCGCCCGACTACCACGCGACGGTCGTGGAGTTCGTCCATGAGTGCGTGGCCGGGCGTTCAACGGAGACGGAATCCGATTTGGAGGCCGGTTGATGAGAGTCGGATTCATCGGGCTGGGCAGTCAGGGCGGCCCCATGGCGCGGCGGATCGTCGAGGGCGGCTGCGAGACCACGCTGTGGGCGCGCCGACCCGCAACCCTCGAGCCGTTCGCCGACACCCCGGCCAAGGTCGCCGGGTCACCGGCCGAGCTCGCCGCGGCCAGTGACCTGGTCTGCCTTTGCGTCGTGGGCGACGCCGACATCGACGAGATCACCCGCGGCGAGGGCGGGCTGTTGGCGGCGATGGAGCCGGGTGGCGTGATCGCCGTGCACAGTACCGTGCATCCCAACACTTGCCGCGAGCTCGCGAATGCCGCTGCTGCCAAGGGTATTTCGGTGATAGATGCGCCGGTGAGCGGTGGCGGCCCGGCGGCCGCCGAAGGACGGCTGCTGGTGATGGCCGGCGGTGACGCCGACGTGGTCGAGCGTTGCCGTCCCGTCTTCGCGACGTACGCCGACCCCATCGTCCACCTCGGTGAGCTGGGTTCGGGTCAGACCACCAAGCTGCTCAACAATCTGCTTTTCACCGCCCACCTGGCCACCGCGGCCACCGCGCTGTCACTGGCCCGCGCCCTCGGGGTCGACCCGGACCGCCTCACCGAGGTCGTGTCCCGCAGCAGCGGAAACAGCTTTGCGCTCAACGCCCTTGGCGGCATCGGCGGCCTGGACCGGCTCGCCGGCGTCGCGGGCACGCTGCTGCAAAAGGATGTCCGCCTGGTGGTCGACTTGGCCGGCCGGGCCGGGGCAGACGGCGGTGCCGTGCTCGATGCGGCCGACGCCGCCTTGATCCTCATGGGCCATCCGCGGTGAGAGTCGGTTTCATCGGCGCGGGGCGGATGGGCCGCCCTATGGTGACCCGCCTGATAGCCGCGGGGCACGACGTCTGGGCCGTGGGCCGGACCGCGGACAAGCGGAGCGATCTCGAGCAGCTCGGCGCCCGCGCGGTCCACGACGCGGCCGGGGCAGGGGCGCGCGCCGATGTCGTGGTGCTCAGCGTGTTCAGTGACGAACAGGTGCGGGAGGTATGCCTGGACGGCGGGTTGCTCTCCGCCATGCAGCCGGGTGCGGCGCTGGTGGTGCACACCACCGCCAGTCCGAAGACAATCGACGCCGTGGCCGCTCGCGCCGACGGCGTCGATGTCATCGATGCGGCGGTCAGCGGGGGTCCGCACGACATCGCCGCCGGCCGGCTCACCCTCTTCGTCGGTGGCACCGACGAAGCGGTGACGCGGGTGCGGCCACTGCTGAGCTGCTACGGCGACCCCGTCTTGCACGTCGGGCCCACCGGAACCGGGCAAAAGGTGAAGCTGGTCAACAACGCCTTGTTCGCGGGGCATATCGGGCTGCTCGCGGAATCGATCGGGCTGGGCGAGCGGCTTGGCGTGCCGGAGTCGACGCTGCTGGCCGCGCTCGCGCACGGCAGCGCGGGCAGCCGCGTCCTGAGCCTGGTGGCGGCGAGCGGTTCCGTCGCGTCGTTCATGGAGATTGCCGGCGAATTCGTCGACAAAGACGTTTCCCTGGTCCGTGGCATCAGCGAAGAGCTCGGCGCCGATCTGGGTGCCCTGGACGCCGTCATCAAAGCCCCCAAATCTGAGACTGCACCCGCCAGGAGGGTTTGAGATGCCCGCGTTTCGGTCTTCCCGGTTCGTCACGAAGGTATTACCGTTACCGTTACAGTGAACGACTCCGCTGTAACGGGTTCAGCCCGCCCTCGCCGCTGAGGAGGATTCAGTGACAAAACCGAAGGTCGTCTTCGATCCGTACTCCGAGGACTACTTCAAAAACCCGTTCGACACTTATCGACGGATGCGCGAGGAAGCGCCGCTGTACTACGACGAAAAAGAGGACTTCTACGCGCTGACCCGGCACGAGGACGTCGCGGCCGCGTTCAAGGACTTCGAAACCTATTCCTCGGCGCGCGGTTGTGACCTGGCGATGGTGCGCAAGGGCGTACCCGCCGAGAACAAATCGATCATCTTCATGGACCCGCCCGAGCACCGGCACATGCGCAGCCTGCTCAACAAGGCGTTCACCCCGCGGGCGATCCAGTCGCAGCGCGAGACGATCATCGAAGTGATCGACAAGTATCTGGGCGCCGCCGACCCCGACAACTTCGACGTCGTGCAGGACTTCTCCGGGCCGTTCCCGGTGGAAGTCATCACCCGAATGGCCGGGGTGCCGGAGGAATACCGCCAGCAGGTGCGCCACTGGATCGACACCAGCCTGTCCCACGAACCGGGCCAGATCGAGGTCAGCGAAGCGGGCATGCAGGCCAACATCGATGCGGCGATGTACTACTTCAGCCTGGTTCAGGAGCGGCGCCAGGAACCACAGGACGACATGATCAGCCGGCTGATCGCGGCCGAGATCCCGGGCCCCGACGGCCAGCTGCGCAAGCTCGACGACATCGAGATCTGCGGGTTCGCAACCCTTCTGGGCGGCGCGGGCGCCGAGACCGTCACCAAACTGATGGGCAACGCGGCGGTGATCTTCGCCCGTCATCCCGACCAATGGCAAAAGCTGCAGGACGACCGCGACAAGATCCCGGGGGCGGTGGAAGAACTACTGCGCTACGAGGGTCCGGTGCAATACAACGTCCGCTACACCCTTAAAGAGGCGCACGTCAGCGGTGGCGTGATTCCCGCGGGCAAGCCGGTGTTCCTCTGCGGCGCAGCGGCGAACCGCGATCCGGAGGCCTTCACCGACGCCGACACGTTCGACATCGAGCGTGACCAGACCGAGGCGCAGCATCTCGGTCTCGGGTACGGAATCCACAGCTGCCTCGGCGCCGCGCTGGCCCGCCTGGAAAGCAGGATCGCGCTGGAGCGGCTCCTCGACTTCATGCCCCGCTATGAGGTGGACTGGGCGGGGTGCAAACGGGTGAACATGCAAAACGTCGCGGGCTGGAAGAACGTGCCCGTCAAGGTGCTTCGGTAAGGGGGTTGTTGCCGTGACGAAGAAGATTGAAGTCGATTGGGGGCTCTGCGAGAGCAACGGTGTCTGCATGGGCATCAATCCGGAGATCTTTCTCCTCGGCGACGACGACATGTTGACCGTCTTAAAGGAGGAGGTCACCCCGGAGAACGAGGCGGACGTGCGCGAGGCCGTGCGTCAGTGCCCCCGGCAGGCCATCTCGATCGTGGGCGAGTAGCGATCAGAAACCGGCGATGATGACGGCGTTGCAGTCGGCCGCGGCCTGCCGCAGTTTCGCCGCCTTCTGATAAGCCTCGGACTCGTACCACGCGCGGGCCGCATCGACCGATTCGAATTCCAGCACAACGGTCTGGTCGCCGTGCCAGTCGCCTTCGATCACTTTGGGGGCGGTGTCCACCGCGAGAATGGTGGCACCCGCCATCGCCGAACCTGCCGCCTGGGCATAGGCCTTCATGCCCTCGGGATCCTTGATGGCCTCCGTGAGGATGACGTACCCTTTCGCCACTGAATCTCCTTAGATCTTGCTGATGGCCTGTTCGGGACAGCACTCGATGGCCTCTTGCGTGGCGGCCTCGAATTCCGTTGGGACGTCGGACGGTATCGCCTCCGCGTATCCGTCGTCAGTGAGGCTGAATACCTGCGGGCACAGCGTCGTGCAGACGCCGTGGCCGCGACAGCGCTGGTCGTCGACTGTGACTTTCATGCCGGTGTGAACTCCAGGTGCAGCTCTGTCAGGCCGCGCAGGATGTACGTCGGAACGTATTGGTAGCGCCGGGCATTCGCCGGGCCGTGCACGTCCTCGTTGATCCTGATGTCCGACGTCCGGTCGAGCAGGCGCTCGATCGCCACCCGGGTCTCGGCGCGCGCCAGCGGCGCGCCGGGGCAGCTGTGGATACCGCGCCCGAACGAGATGTGCTGGCGGGCGTTCTTGCGGGCCGGGTCGAAAGTGGCGGGGTCGTCGAACCGGCGGGGGTCACGGTTGGCGGCCGCTTGGACAACCATGACGGTGGTTCCCGCGGGCAGGTCGACGCCACCGACGTTGGCGGGCACCCGATTCAATCGGAAGTCGCCCTTGACCGGGCTCTCGTGGCGCAACGACTCTTCGATGAAGTTGGGGATCAGGCTGCGGTCCTTGCGCAACTGCGCCTGGATGTCGGGCCGCTCCCCCAGCGTCTGCAACGCCGCACCCAGCAGCCGCACGGTGGTCTCCTGGCCCGCCGAAAAGACATTGCTGGCCACCCGCGCCACGTCTTCCACGTCAGGGGTCGAGCCGTCCGGGTAGGTGGCAGTGGCCAGGCCGGTCAGCACATCGTCGCGGGGCTCGCGCCGACGGTCGATGACGTAATCGGAGAAAAGACCGTAGAGGAATTCCAGCGGGCTGTGCGCCAGCGAGCCCTTGGTGCCCCCGACGCCGCCACCCGAGTGGTCGCGGATGCCCTTGACGAACTTGTCGCGATCCTCCTCGGGCACGCCGAGCAGATCGGCGATGACCAGCAAGGTGAACGGGCCGGCGAAGCCCTTGATCCAGTCGCCGCGGCCGGGCGCCAGGAACGTGTCGAGTACCTGGTCGGCGAGCACCCACATGGCGTCCTCGTTCTCCTTGAGGCGCTTCGGGGTGATCAACCGCATGAGCAGCGAGCGGTGGTTGGTGTGGGTCGGAGGGTCGAGGGTCGGCAGCTGATCGCTGAACGGCAATTCGTCGCGGTGTTTCTCGATCAGGTCGGTGATGTCGTCGCCTTCCAGCGGTACCGGAAAACCAGGAAACGGACCGGTGACGGAGATGCATGAGGACCACGTCTCGGCGTCGTTGAGCACCGCGCACGCCTCGTCCCAACCGGTGATCATGGTGACGTTGTGATGGGTCTCCCGCGTGACGGGGCACTGCCGGCGCAGCGCCTCGTAATAGGGGTACGGGTCTTCGATGAGCTCGCTGCCGCGAAAGAAGTCCAACTCGGAGAATTCGTTCGCCATCTCCCGCTCCTTTAATCTCGGCTAGTGAGAATGTGCCTCTCGCAGATGAGCATTACATTTCCACACGGCGTGGTTGGCCGTCAACGAGGGGTCGGCCGTCGCCGACGGTGTGAGGGCGCGGCGTTAGCTGGCGGGGACCAGATCGGCGGCGACGGATGGCCAGGCCAGCAGCCCGCTGCGGAAGGTCTCCACCTGGCCGATCGAGCCGTGCGGCACCGCGGCCGCGGCCAGGGCCTGGGCTTTGAAGGTGTGGGCGGCCATGCTCAGCCGGTGCTGCACCAGGCCGACGCTGTCGTCGAGCTCCGCCGGCCAGCTCTCGCCCCACAGGGTGACCTCGGTGACGCCGTGATCAAGGGCCTGCAACACCCCTTGCCGCACCCGAGGGTCGCAGCCGAACAAGTCCGCCGCCGCCGCCAGGGCCTGCGGACGAGGACGAGATTGCACCGACGCCAACGCGCCTTCGAGGTCGACCACCCGGGCGCCAAGGATCTGCAGGGGCCGGTCGTCGGCGTTATCGGCCAAGTCCGCCAGGAGCACGGTGACGTCCCACCCGGCCATCGCCCGATCGAAAAGCCAGCCGCCGGCGAACCGCACCACGTCGACGACGGTGGCGGCGACCACGTCGAGCCGGTATCTCATGTCTTCGCGCCGCTCTTCTAAGGGGCGAAGTCCCGCGCCAGGGTCTCGGCGTACTGCTTGAACACCTCGGTTAGCGGTATCGATGGATCGAGCAACCATGTGGTTTCCATTCCGTGGACGAAGGCGAGTATTTCCACTGCCTTGACGGCAGGGTCTATGTCCGTGCGGTACCGGCCATCCGCCTGCCCGCGGCGGATCAGGTCGGCGACGATGTCGGTCGCGGCGCGATGCCTGGCCAGCATCCGGTCGTGCAGCGGAGCGTCGGGAAGGATGTTTTCGACCAGCAGCACGGTGAACGTTCCGACGAGTTCGGGGGCCCGGTTGAACCGGTCGGCGACCTGGGCGATCTGGGCGAAGAGGTCCCCGGTCCGGTCGGCATGGAGGTCGTCGTCGAGATCACGCGCGTCGAGGACGGCGTGCAGCAGTTGCTCTTTGGACTCGAAGTGATGCAGCAACCCTGCGGGGGTGACCCCGGCCTCGCCGGCGATCTGGGCGAGGGTGGTGCTGCGCCAGCCATTGTGGGTGAGCAGCCGTTGCGCGACGTCGAGTATCCGCTGCTTGCGGTCCTCGCCTTTGGCGAGCAACGTGTCGTATCGCCGTGCGTCGGGCACCGGACTCCTTTGGCCGATCGGCGGGCATGAACCAACCTAGTGAACACACAGTAGGTTAGTTTGGCCGCTGTGACAAGCGTCACGCGGGGGTGCCTGTTTCGCCCGCGGCCGTGCCGCGGACTACCGCACGAGCTCGACCAGGGTGGCGTTGGCGGTGCCGCCGCCCTCGCACATGGTCTGCAGCCCGTACCGAATCCCGTTGTCGCGCATGTGGTGGGCCATTCGCGTCATCAACACCGCACCGGAAGCGCCCAGCGGGTGGCCCAGGGCGATGGCACCGCCGAGCGGGTTGACCCGCTCGGGGTCCGCCCCCGTTTCGGTGAGCCATGCCAGCGGCACCGGCGCGAAGGCCTCGTTCACCTCGAACGCGCCCACCTCCGGGAGGGGTATGCCGGCCTTCTTCAGCACCTTCTCGGTCGCCGGGATGGGCCCGGTGAGCATCAGGACAGGGTCCGCCCCGGTCACCGCCCCGGCCAGGTAGCGAACCAGCGGGGTCAGCCCCAACTCGACCGCCATCTCCGCCGTCGTCACCAGCAGCGCGGCCGCGCCGTCGGAAATCTGCGAGGAATTGCCGGCGTGGATCACCCCGTCTTCGGTGAAGGCCGGTTTGAGTCCGCTGAGTTTCTCGACCGTGGTCCCCCGCCGGATCCCTTCGTCGGCGGCGACCGTTTCGTCCTCGGTGAACACCGGCACGATCTGGTCGGTGAACGCGCCGGCGTCCTGGGCCGCGGCGGCCCGTTCGTGGGACTGGGCGGAGTATTCGTCGAGCCGGGTGCGGGAGAATCCCCACTTCTTGGCGATCATCTCCGCCGACAGGCCCTGGTTGAAGGAAAAGCCGTCGTAGCGGGCGAGGACCTTTGGGCCGTACGGCATGCCGGTCGCCCTGGCCGAACCGAGCGGAACGCGGCTCATCACCTCGACACCGCCGGCTACGACGACATCCTGCTGGCCGGACATCACGGCCTGCACGGCGAAATCGAGCGCCTGCTGACTGGAACCGCACGCCCGGTTGACGGTCGTCCCGGGGATGGTCTCGGGCCATCCGGCGGCCAGCACGGCGTAGCGGCCGATGTTGCTGGACTGATCCCCCACCTGGGACACACATCCCCAGACCACGTCATCGACGATCTCCGGGTCGACACCCGTGCGTTCCAGCAGCTCGTTGAGGACGACGGCGGACAGGTCGGCGGCGTGCATCCCGGACAGGCCGCCGTTGCGCTTTCCCACCGCTGTACGTACGGCTTCGACGATGACTGTTTCCCGCATATCCCTACTCCGCTTCCTTCTCCGATTTCGACAGCGTCCACCGGCCAGTAAACGACGGCTCCCGCCGCTCCGCGAAAGCGGCATACGCGGCGGCCGCGTCCGCCGTCGCGAAATTGCCCACCTGGGCGCGGGCCTCGTTGGCCAGCGCATCGCGCAAGGTGCTGTCGGCGAGCACGGGTTCGCCGAGCGCGGTCAATAGCTCCTCGGCAACTTCAGGACGTTGGCTCCCAGGAAGTTGAGAATCATCTCCTGGCTCACGGGCGCGATCTTCATCAGCCGGGCCTCCCGGAAGTAGCGCGTGATGTGGTACTCCTCGGCGTATCCCATGCCGCCGTGCGTTTGCAACGCCCGGTCCGCGGCGGTGAAGCCGGCATCGGCACACAGATATTTTGCCGTATTCGCCTCGCGCCCACAGGGTTTGCCGTTGTCGTATAACCAGGTTGCCTTGCGCAACATCAGCTCGGCGGCGTCAAGGCGTGCCAGCGAGTCGGCAAGCGGGAACTGCAGTCCCTGGTTCATGCCGATGGGCCGGCCGAACACCTCACGTTCGTTGCCGTATTTCACCGCCTTTTCCAGCGCCACCCGGCCGATGCCGAGCGCCTCGGCGGCGATCAGCATCCGCTCCGGATTCAGACCGTCCAGGATGTACTGAAAACCCTTGCCTTCCTCGCCGATTCGGTCCTCGACCGGTACCTCGAGATTGTCGATGAACAACTCGTTGGAGCTGACGGCGTTGCGGCCCATCTTGCGGATGGGGCGGACGTCGACGCGGCTGCGGTCGAGATCGGTGATGAACAACGTCATCCCGTCGGTCTTCTTAGTCACTTCCTCATATGACTGGGTACGCGTCAGCAGCAGGATCTTGTCGGACTCCATGGCTTTGGAGATCCACACCTTCCGACCGTTGACGATGTAGCGATCACCGTCGCGCTTGGCGAAGGTGGTGATGCGCGAGGTGTCCAGTCCGGCACCGGGTTCGGTCACGCCGAAGCAGACGTGCACTTCGCCGGTCGCGACCTTGGGCAGTGTGCGCGCCTTGAGTTCGTCGGAGCCGTGCACCACCACCGGTTGCATGCCGAAGATGGACAAGTGGATCGAACTGGCGGCGTTCATGGCGCCGCCGGATTTGGCGACCTCCTCGAGCAGGATGGTGGCTTCGGTGATTCCGAGGCCATGGCCGCCGTACTCCGGGGGAATCGTCATACCCAGCCAGCCACCCTGTGCGATGGCGTCGTAGAACTCGGTCGGAAACTCGTGCGCCTGGTCCTTCTCCATCCAGTACTGGTCGTCGAACTTGCGCGCCAAGTCGGCGACCGACCGGCGGATCAGCTGCTGGTCGTCGGTCAGCTCAAAGTTCATTCCGGCGCCGGGCACTGCGGGGTCTCCTCATTCGTTGCGGACGGCGAGATTGCCGTAGTGGTCGTGGATTGTCGAAACTCGCGACCCCCACCGCAATCTCGACGCAGCGCACCCAGCCCGAGCCGGTGGCCTCAGTCCGTGTTGCCGGTTAGGGCCTTCGCGTTGGCCGCGAAGTCCGCGAAGGACGAGCCGCCCCGGCTGTCCTTGTCGTGGCCCTTCGCCTTGATCGACACGTCGTGGCCCTCGGCGGCCTTGCGCAGCGCGCCGACCGTCGCCTGTTCGCGCGAGATGTGGGTGAACGGGTCGAACGAGTACCAGCGCATGGCGTTCTCGTGCGTCATCTTGTTGATCTCGTCGTCGGGAACATTGTTGAGGGACAACACATCCCAGAGCTCTTCGGGCGCCCCCGGCCACATCGAGTCGCTGTGTGGGTAGTCGGCCTCCCAGCAGATGTTGTCGATGCCGATCATGTTGCGCAGCGCCACGCCGACCTTGTCGCTGATGAAGCAGGTCAGGAAGTGGTCGCGGAAGACCTCGCTGGGCAGCTTGCCCTGGAAGTTCTGGTGCGTCCACGCGGAGTGCATCTCATAGGTCCGGTCCGCGCGCTCCAGGAAGTAGGGAATCCAGCCTGTTCCACCCTCGGAGAGCGCGATTTTCAGGTCCGGGTACTCCTTGATCGGCCGCGACCACAGCAAGTCGGCGGCGGCCTGCACGATGTTCATCGGCTGCAGCGTGATCATCACGTCCATCGGCGCATCCGGGGCGGTGATGGCCAGCCGGCCCGAGGAGCCGATGTGCACGTTCATCACGGTGTCGGTTTCCACCAACGCTTTCCACAGCGGGTTCCAGTACTCGTCGTGGAAGCTGGGATAGCCCATCGCGGCGGGGTTTTCGGTAAAGGTCAGCGCGTGCACGCCCTTCTTCGACACTCGACGCACCTCGGCGGCACACGCCTCGGCATCCCATATCACCGGGATCGCCATCGGAATGAAGCGCGCGGGGTAGGCGCCGCACCACTCGTCGATGTGCCAGTCGTTGTAGGCCTGCACCAGCGCAATCGAGAAGTCGTTGTCGTCGGTGGCGAACAGCCGCCCGGCGAAGCCCGGGAAAGACGGGAAGCAGATCGAGGCCAGGATGCCGCCGGCGTTCATGTCCTTGACGCGCTCGTCGACGTTGTAACAACCCGGCCGGATCTCGTCGAGCCCCGTCGGCTCGATGCCGTACTCCTCCTTGGGCCGGCCGGCGACCGCGTTGAGCGCGACGTTGGGGATCACGGTGTCGCGGAACTTCCACATGTCCGAGCCGTCGGCGTTGTGCACCAGCCGCGGCGCGTCGTCCTGGTACTTCTTCGGCAGGTGGTTCTTGAACATGTCCGGTGGCTCGACGGTGTGGTCGTCAACGCTGATCAGGATCATGTCTTCTTTGTTCATGGCCGTTGCCCTTCCATCGAATCCGTCTGTTCGATTCCGCTCCCACGCAGCCTCGGCGAATAGCTGTCCCGTGCCAAGATCACTAAATTGAAAACTATCTTCTCGCCAAGCGAGAATCAACATCCAGCGGAGGCCACGGCCGGTGGTGGCCGCCTGACCAGGGGCGGAGCGCGGCCGCTAAATTGCCGGGTTCCCGGCGACCATGCGCTGAGGTAAATGCCTGCGCCGCCCCGCAGCCCGTCCGCCGCCCCATGTCCGCTCGAAGTCGGGCATCCCGGCGGACCGGATCGGCGATCGTGCCCTGCCCATGCCCCGCCGCCGGCATTGACCGGCCGCTCGATCCGTGCAAGTCTATTGGTTGGAAATGAGAATATGATTCTCCTAGGCTGAGAGGTGGTCGGGAGGACGGCGAGAGGAGAGCACGGATGCGGTTGCCGCCGCTGCCGGCTGATCAGTGGGACGAGGCGACCCACAAGGCACTCTCGGCAATGCGTGACCCCGCCGCCAACAACGCGCTCAGCACCCTCGCCCACCACCCGGCCCTGGCCAAGGCGTTTCTGCGGTTCAACGTCCACCTATTGACCTCGTCGACGCTGCCGGCGCGCGTCCGCGAGTTGGCCATCCTGCGCGTCGCACATCGTCGCGAATGCGCCTACGAGTGGTCTCACCACGTCAGGATGGCCAAGGCCGAGGGAATCACCGACGACCAGATCGCCGCTGTGCTGGGCGGTGCCGGCGAGGACGTCGGCCACCTAGACACGTTCGACCAAACGGTGCTCACCGCCGTCGACGAACTCGAAGACAAATCCGAGTTGTCCGACGAGACGTGGGCCGCGCTCGGCGAGCACCTCAACGACCAGCAGCGCATGGATTTCGTCTTCACGGTCGGCTGCTACGCCCTGCTGGCCATGGCCTTCAAGACTTTTGGCATACAGCCCGAACACGCCGATCAGCACTGACAGAGGAGTAAGAAAGTTGCCGCACTTCCCGAAGCCAGCCGCCGGCAGCTGGACAGAAAACTATCCCGAACTGGGGACCGCGCCGGTCGATTACACGGACTCGATCGATCCGGCGTTCTTCGAAGCCGAGCGCGAGGCGGTCTTCAGGAGGACCTGGCTCAACGTCGGCCGGGTCAACCGCCTGCCGCGCACCGGCAGCTACTTCACCAGGGAACTGCCGTCGGCGGGCAAGGGCACCTCGGTGATCATCGTCAAGACCAAGGACGGATCGGTCAAGGCCTATCACAACGTCTGCCGCCACCGCGGAAACAAGTTGGTGTGGAACGATTTTCCCAACGAGGAGACCTCCGGCACCTGTCGGCAGTTCACCTGCAAGTATCACGCCTGGCGCTACAGCCTCGACGGTGACCTGACCTTTGTCCAGCAGGAAGAAGAGTTCTTCGACCTCGACAAAAGCAGATTCGGGCTGGCGCCGGTCCGCTGCGAGGTGTGGGAAGGCTTCATCTTCATCAACTTCGACGACAACGCGGCGCCCCTGATCGACTATCTCGGGCCGCTGGCCAAGAGCATCGAGGGCTACCCCTTCGGCGAGATGACGGAGACCTACTCCTACCGGGCCGAGGTCGGGAGCAACTGGAAACTGTTCATCGACGCGTTCGTCGAGTTCTACCACGCGCCGATCCTGCACCAGGGGCAGTACACCAAGGAAGAAGCCGCCAAGATCCAGAAGTACGGCTACGAGGCGCTGCACTACGAGCTCTCCGGACCGCACAACCTGCAGTCGACCTGGGGCGGTCAGGCGCCGCCCCCGGACATGTCCATGGTCAAGCCGATGGACCAGGTGTTGCGCAGCGGTCTGTTCGGTCCTTGGGACAAGCCCGAGATCATCGAGAAGCTGGAGCTGCCGCCGGGTGTCAACGTGAAGCGGGTGCCGCAGTGGGGCATTGACTCGTGGCTCTTTTACCCCAACTTCATGCTGTTGATCTGGGAGCCGGGCTGGTTCCTGACCTACCACTACTGGCCCACCGCCGTGGACAAGCACATCTTCGAGTGCACCCTGTATTTCGTCCCGCCGCGCAATGCGCGGGAACGCCTGGCCCAGGAGTTGGCCGCCGTAACCTTCAAGGAGTACGCGCTACAAGACGCCAACACGCTGGAGGCGACCCAGACCATGATCGGCACCCGGGCCGTCAAAGAATTCCTGCTCTGCGATCAGGAAGTCTTGATCCGCCATCTGCACAAGACGACCGGCGACTACGTGAAGGAGTATCAGAACAATGGCCACGTCGTTGCTGCCCGCTGAATTCGCCGACCTGGAACCGTTTTTGGGCTGGGACCTGGCGACCGAACCCGAGCGCTACGCCAAGCGGCTGGCCTCGACGATGGCCGAGATGCAGGCGTTCTACGACGCCGCGTTCCCGCGCCTCAACGACGTGATCGCCTACTGTGACAAATACCCGCTGGACGATCTCCCCGAGGACGCAAAGGCTCTCATGCACATGATGCAGTCGCTCGTCATGGTGTCGTTCCCCATCGAGGCGTGGAAACAACCAAGGGTGCCTGACAGCGGCGCGGCCTGGGTCGAGTGCATCAGGGAACCGGTGATTTAACCGGTGTTGACGCTCAAGGCCGCCGGGCTGCTCGACATCGACGCCGGCGAGATCGTCTCCCCCGGCGTCATCCGGATCGACGGCGACCGGATCGCGAGTGTCGGCGGCTCAGGCCCGGAGGGCCCGGAAGACTCGGTCATCGACCTCGGCGAGGCGATCCTGCTGCCCGGGCTGATGGACATGGAGGTCAACCTGCTGATGGGCGGCCGCGGGGAGAAACCCGGCCTGTCCCAGGTTCAGGACGATCCGCCGACGCGGGTGCTGCGCGCGGTTGGCAATGCGCGGCGCACGTTGCGCGCCGGATTCACCACCGTGCGCAACCTCGGCTTGTTCGTCAAGACAGGCGGCTACCTATTGGACGTCGCGCTGGGCAAGGCCATTGACGCCGGCTGGATCGACGGTCCGCGGGTGGTGCCGGCGGGCCATGCCATCACGCCGACCGGCGGCCACTTGGACCCGACCATGTTCGCGGCATTCGCGCCGCACGCCCTGGAACTGACCGTCGAAGAAGGGATCGCCAACGGCATCGACGAGATCCGCAAGGCGGTGCGCTACCAGATCAAACACGGCGCCGAGCTGATCAAGGTCTGCTGTTCGGGCGGAGTGATGTCGCTGACCGGTCCGCCCGGCGCGCAACACTATTCGGATGAGGAGTTGTGCGCGATCGTCGACGAGGCCCACCGGCGTGGGCTGCGCGTCGCGGCGCACACGCACGGCGCCGAAGCGGTCAAGCACGCCGTTGCGGCCGGCATCGACTGCATCGAGCATGGCTTTCTGATCGACGACGAGGCGATCGCGTCGCTGGTCGAGCATGGCACGTTCCTGGTGAGCACCCGGCGCCTGGCCGACGGCGATGCGATGGACGTCTCGCACGCTCCCCCAGAGCTGCAGGCCAAGGCGGCCGAGATGTTCCCGAAGGCGAGGACCTCCATCCTGGCCGCCTACCAGGCCGGCGTGAAGATCGCGGTCGGCACCGACGCGCCCGCGATCCCACACGGCCGCAACGCCGATGAGTTGGTCACCCTCGTGAATTGGGGGCTGCCGCCGTTGGCGGTCCTGCGGGCGGCGACGGTGACCGCGGCCGAGCTGATCAACTCGACGGACCGGGGGCGGCTCGCGGCCGGGCAACTCGCCGACATCATCGCGGTGCCGGGAAACCCCTTGGAAGACATCACCGTTACCCAGCAGGTGAGCTTCGTCATGAAAGGCGGCAAGGTCTATGTCGACAAATCGGCCAACCCGAACTGACGACCTGGTCGAGATCCAGCAACTGCTCGCCCGCTACGCAGTGACCATCACCCAGGAAGACATCGACGGGCTGATCGGCGTCTTCACCCCGGACGGCACCTACAGCGCGTTCGGCTCCACCTATAAGTTGGACCGGTTTCCCGAGCTGGTGGCCGCCGCGCCAAAGGGGTTGTTCCTCACCGGAACTGCCTTGATCGACAACCTTGACGGCGATGCCGCGAGCGGCACCCAGCCGCTGTGCTTCATCGACCATGCCACCCACGACATGCGGATCGGCTACTACCGCGACACCTACTCCCGCACCGCCGACGGGTGGCGGCTGAAAACCCGTGCCATGACGTTCATCCGCCGCAGCGGCGTGCACGACTCCGGGCGCCCGCACGCGGTCGGCCGTCCCACGCCGTGAATGTCGAGGAGTTCCGCGCGGGACTGCGCGGGTGGCTCGACGACAACGATCTGACGCCCGGGACCGATCACTCGCTGCAGGGCCAGATGCGTCAGTTCGCCCGGGTCAGCCGAGCGCTCTACGACGCCGATTGGATGCGCTATGGCTGGCCCACCGAGGTCGGCGGGTTGGATGGTCCCGCGGTGCTGCGCGCGATCGTCGGCGAGGAAGTGGTCGGTCGCCGCCTCGCGGAACCCGGACCCTATTCGATGCTCGAGGTGCTCGCGCCGACGATGATCGATTACGCCCCGGCCGGGCTGGCCGCGGAGATGGTGCCGCGGCTGCTGAGCGGCGAAGAGCAGTGGTGCCAAGGCTTTTCCGAGCCGGGGTCGGGCAGCGACCTGGCCTCGTTGACCACCCGGGCGACGCAGCAAGGCGATGACTGGATCGTCAACGGGCAGAAGGTCTGGACCAGCTTCGCGCAGTTCTCGACGCGCTGCGTCCTGCTCACCCGCACCGCGCCCGGACACGACGGGATCACCGCGTTCTTCGTCGACCTCGACACCCCGGGCATCACCATCCGGCCGCTGCGGACGATGCATGGCGTCGACGAATTCTGCGAGGTCTATTACGACGACGTGGTGATCCCGGGGAGCCGGATGCTCGGGCGGCCGGGCGACGGCTGGCGACTCGCCATGGACCTGCTGCCCTATGAGCGGTCCACCTGCTTCTGGCAGCGCATCGCGTATCTGTACTCCCGCTTCGACGAACTCATCGCGCAGACGTCCGGTGCCGGTGAGTCGAACGAATCCTCGCTCGGTGCGGCGTATCTGGCGCTGCACACACTGCGCTGCCGATCCCGGGACACCCAGCACAGGCTCCGCGACGGAGCCCGCCTGGGACCCGACACGTCCATCGACAAGGTGCTGCTCGCCGGCGCAGAGCAGCGACTCTACGACACCGTCCGTGACCTGCTGCCCGGGGCGCTCGAGCTGGACGACACGCCGTGGCGCGCGGAATACCTGTACTCGCGCGCGGCGACCATTTACGGCGGCACCGCCGAAATCCAGCGCAACATCATCGCCCGCCGGCTACTGGGCCTCGGGAAGGAGTGAAGCGTGGAGCCGACGGATCCTGAGTCGCTGCGACTGCTCGAAGGTTCGCTGCGGACCACGATGACGGCCGCATCGGGGGTCAAGCTCGATGCGGCACTGGCCGACCTGGGCTGGCGCGACATGCTGGACGAAATGCCAGACATTGCCACACCTTTGGTGTTCCGCCTGCTCGGCGAGACGGGTACGCACGCGCCGGTGCTCAACGACGTGGTGTTACGCGAGAGCGGCGCACCGCCGGGCGACACGGTGCCGCTACCGTTTGCCGGTAGCTCCTGGGTGAGATGGGAACGGGGCGACGCGGGCGCGAACTCGGCGATTGACGAGTCGCTGCCGATACACCGTGTGCCACAAGGGGATCCTTTGCCGCCGGCCGCGCTACACGCGGGACGGCGGGCACTGGGTTGGTGGTTGGTCGGCGCCAGCCGGGCCATGCTCGCGCTGGCGCGCCAGCATGCCCTCGACCGCGTCCAGTTCGGGCGGCACATAAGCTCGTTCCAGGCGATCCGACACCGGCTGGCCGAAACGCTCGTTGCGATCGAGGGCGCCGAGGCGACGCTGCACGTCGCGGCGCAAGCACACGATCACGACGGCCTGGCCGCCCTGCTGGCGAAGGCCGCCGCTGGCCAGGCCGCGCTCACCGCCGCCCGCCACTGCCAGCAGGTGCTCGGCGGGATCGGCTTCACAGCCGAGCATCCGCTGCATCACCACGTCAAACGGTCGCTGATCCTGGATGGGCTGCTGGGCAACGCGCGGGAACTTACCCGGGAAGCCGGAAAAGCTCTGGTGGATAAGCGGTTTGCGCCGCGGCTTGCTGAGCTCTAGCCCGCCCGCGCCGCGTTCGCATGAGCCGCCGGAGGACCGGCAAATTGCGCGTAGACTCCGTCTGGCCACCAAGACGATGGGATGCGATGAGTCAACCCGAGCAACCACGGAACGAGATGGGCGTGGCTTCGCTGCTCGTGGGCCTGGTCGCGCTCCTGACATGCTGGATGCTGATCGGGGTGCCTTTCGGCGTCGCGGCGGTGATCACGGGTGACATCGCGCGCAGACGCGTGCAGCGAGGCGAAGCGAACAATCTCCGAATCGCCGTGGCCGGCATGGCGTTAGGGGGCTTGTCGATCGCGGCCGGGCTCGTCGTGATCGGGTACTACGCCTGGCTGGACGCCCGCTAGTTGCGGGGCAGCCCCAACACGCGCTCGGCAATGATGTTCCGCTGAATTTCCGACGTACCGCCCGCAATCGTCGCGGCGAAACTGCGCGCGTAGCGGTCGAACCAGCTGCGGTAATGGCTGTCGAGGTTCAGCGGGGCGAACGGGGCGGTCACCGCGCGGTACACCAGTCCGTCCGTTCGCGCGGCGTCCAGCGCGTCCTCGGACGCCCGTTGCAGGCCTTCGGATCCCAACAGCTTGAGCACCGATTGGGCCGGTACGTCCTCTTCACCGCGAGCGGCCCGCGACAACGCCGCGGATCCCAGGAGCCGCAGCGCGTGGGCGTCCATCACCAGGGTGGCGTAGCGATCTCGCTCCAGCGCGCTCGAGGGGCGGAAATCGATGCTCAATTCGTGCAACAGGTCGACGTATCCCATCCAGAGCATGACGCGTTCGTGCCCCAGCGAGCCGGTGGCCACCCGCCAGCCCCCGTTGAGCTCGCCCACCAGATTCTCGGCAGGCACCCGCGCGTCGGTGAAAAACACCTCGTTAAAGTCGACCTCGTCGCTGTCACACATCGAGGCGAACGGGCGGCGCACCACACCCGGTGTATCGGTCGGGATCAGTAACACGCTAATGCCCTTGTGTTTCGGCGCCTTTGGATCGGTGCGCACGAAGGTAAGCAGCACGTCGGCATCGTGGGCGCCCGAAGTCCACACCTTTTGCCCGTTGACGACGAAGTGATCGCCGTCGAGCACCGCACGCGTTTTCAGGGACGCGAGGTCGGAGCCCGCCCCGGGTTCACTCATCCCCAGCGCCGCGGTGATCTCGGCCCGAAGAATCGGCACCGCCCATTTCCGCTTGTGTTCGGGTGTGCCGAAGGTCAGCAGCGAGGCCGCGATGATGCCGACGCCTTGCGGATTGAAACTTTGATAGATGCGCCGCCGCCCCAATTCCTCCAAGTAGACGTATTGCTGCAACAGCGTGGCGTTGCGTCCGCCGAACTCGGGCGGATTGCCGGGAATCAGCCAGCCGTTGTCGAACAGCAGCCGTTGCCAGCGTCGCGCCCAGTCCGGCACGTGCGAGCTGGAGCGGGGCCGCTCGAATGCCTCGGCCTCGGTTGGGAGGTGCGCGTCGAGGAAGGCGATGAATTCGGAACGGAACGCCTCGACGTCGGCGTCAAAGGTGAGCTGCACGCGACTCCCCGGAACGGTCGTGAGCACTGCCGGGTGTCGGTAGATGACGATTTCCGCCGACCGCGCGGGTCGCTCTTATACTTACGCTTCCATACACACGTCTAAGAGAATACTATTCTCGTGACGAGAAAGTTACAATCTCCGACACATGATCCGTGAGGGGGTCGAGCGCAGCGATGTCACGGCGTTCTCCGGTACAGTCCAATCATGTTCTCCCCTCGCGGCAATCGGCTGAGCCGGCCGTGACCAGCCCAAGCGAAGAGCCCGCCTGGAAGCAGCGCGCCGTCGAGAGGTCGATCAAGACAGCGAAATTGCGAGCGGCGCAACGTGTTCAGCGCTTCCTCGACGCGGCGCAGGCCATCATCATCGAGAAGGGCTCCACGGACTTTACCGTGCAGGAGGTCGTCGACCGCTCCCGCCAGTCGCTACGCAGCTTCTACCTGCAGTTCGACGGCAAGCACGAGTTGTTGTTGGCGTTGTTCGAAGACGCCTTGAGCCGGTCCGCCGACCAGATTCGCGCCGCAACCGAAAGCCAGACCGATCCGCTGGAGCGGTTGAAGGTCGCCGTGCAACTCCTGTACGAGGCCTCCCGCCCGGATCCGACTGCCAAGCGGCCGCTGTTCACCGACTTCGCGCCGCGGTTGCTGGTCACGCATCCCGCCGAGGTCAAGGTTGCGCACGCCCCCCTTTTGGCTTTGCTCACCGAATTGATGGAAGCGGCCTACGACGCCGGTGAATTGCGCACGGGCGTCAATGCGAAGCGGATGGCCGCGATGACCATGCAGACCGTGATGTTCATCGCACAATCCAGCGGCGGCTCGGATGACGCGACCGTCCATCCCATTACCAGCGAAGAGGTATGGGATTTCTGCTCACGCGGCTTCGTCGGCTAGCGCGAACCCCCGCGGCCGGCGCCATCCCTGACCTGATCAAATACCGCACGTCATTTGCTGATGAGAATCAGATTCTCTAATATTTAGAATGACAAATAGCGAAAATGGATTCGCCGTTGACACTCAAGAGTGGGTGGTGTCAGAGTGCAGAGGCGGCGACGTGCGCAGGCCGGGGACGCGGTAACGGACGTTTCGCGCTGAGGCAGGCGATCACTAGTCAGGAGTTGAGGTAGCCATGACCGGACGTGTTGAGGGCAAAGTCGCTTTCGTCACCGGGGCGGCGCGCGGTCAGGGCCGCAGCCATGCGGTGCGGTTGGCCCAAGAGGGTGCCGACATCATCGCCATCGACATCTGCAAGCCCATCCGCGAGGGCGTGACCGACACCGCGATCCCGGCCTCCACGCCCGAGGATCTCGCGGAGACGGCCGACCTGGTCAAGGGGCACAACCGCAGGATCGTCACCGCCGAGGTCGACGTGCGCGACTACGAGGCGCTGAAAGCCGCCCTGGACGGCGGCGTCGAGCAACTCGGCCGGCTCGACATCATCGTGGCGAATGCCGGGATCGGCAACGGCGGCGACACTCTGGACAAAACCAGCGAACAAGACTGGACCGAGATGATCGACATCAACCTGGCGGGCGTATGGAAAACCGTGAAAGCCGGTGTGCCGCACCTCCTGTCGGGCGGCCGCGGCGGTTCCATCATCCTGACCAGCTCGGTCGGCGGCCTGAAGGCCTACCCTCACACCGGTCACTATGTCGCCGCCAAACACGGTGTCGTCGGGTTGATGCGCGCCTTCGGGGTTGAGTTGGGGCAGCACATGATTCGGGTCAACTCGGTTCACCCGACCCATGTCAAGACGCCGATGCTGCACAACGAGGGCACTTTCAAGATGTTCCGCCCGGACCTGGAAAACCCCGGTCCCGACGACATGGCGCCGATCTGCCAGCTGTTCCACACCATGCCGATTCCGTGGGTGGAGCCGATCGACGTCAGCAATGCGGTGCTGTTCTTCGCCTCCGACGAATCCCGCTACATCACCGGCGTGACCCTGCCCATCGATGCGGGTAGCTGCCTTAAGTAGCATCCGGTCTGTGAACGGAATTGCCGGATTTGAAGGTCGTGGAGCGGTCGTCACGGGCGGTGCGAGTGGCATCGGCTTGGCCACGGCCACCGAATTCGCCCGCCGGGGCGCCCGCGTTGTGCTCTCCGACGTCGATCAGCCGGGCCTGGAGCAGGCGGTAAACCACCTGCGCGCAGAGGGATTCGACGCGCACGGCGTGGTATGCGACGTACGGCATCTCCACGAAATGGTTCACCTCGCGAAGGAGTCTTTCCGCCTGCTTGGCCGCGTCGACGTCGTCTTCAGCAACGCCGGCATAGTGGTCGCCGGCCCGATCGCACAGATGACGCACGAGGACTGGCGCTGGGTCATCGATATCGACCTGTGGGGCAACATCCACGCCGTCGAGGCGTTCCTGCCGAGGCTGCTCGAACAGGGCACGGGCGGACACCTCGCGTTCACGGCGTCCTTCGCCGGCCTCGTTCCCAACGCCGGCCTCGGTACCTACGGTGTCGCCAAATACGGTGTGGTCGGCCTGGCCGAGACGCTCGCCCGCGAGGTGAAAGACAACGGCATCGGCGTTTCGGTGCTGTGCCCGATGGTCGTTGAGACCAAGCTGGTCTCCAACTCGGAACGGATCCGCGGTGCGGACTACGGGCTGTCGTCTTCGCCGAAGGCGGCGGACGGAACGCTACCGACGCAGGACGAGGGCGTACGCGTGGCAGATGTCGCCCGGTTGACGGCGGACGCGATCCTGGCCAATCGCCTGTACGTGCTGCCGCACGAGGCCGCCCGCGCGTCGATCCGTCGCAGGTTCGAACGCATCGACCGCACCTTCTCAGACCAGGCCGCCGAGGGGTGGAGCCACTAGGCGGACGGGCCGAGGCGGTACTCGCCTGTTTTCGGGTCGTGATACCAACCGCTCGCCGCGTGGGTGCCCCCGTCGACGTGCAAAGTCTGCCCGGTCAGGTACGCCGACATGTTGGATGCGAGAAAGACCGCGACGCCGGCGATTTCGTCGACGTGACCCGGGCGCCCCAGCGGAACCACGTCTCCGACTCGGGTCAGCGCCGTCTCGCCGCCGAGCTGTGCCAGCCCCTCGGTGAGCGTGATATCGGGTGCGATCGCGTTGACCCGGATACCGTGCGGCGCGAGTTCCAGCGCGGCGGTCTGGGTGTAGTTGATGACGCCCGCCTTGGCCGCCGCGTACGCGGCGTAGCCCGGCGCGGCGCGCACCCCCTCGATCGATGTCACCGAGATGACGCTGCCCCCGATGCCGGCTGCGACCAGCTGCCTCGCGATGCGCTGGGTGCACAGCAGCACGTGACGCAGGTTGGCCCGGTAAAGGGCATCCCAACCGTTCTCACTGGTTTCCAACAGGGGCGACGAAAACACCCCTCCGGCGTTGTTGACCAGGATCGTCGGCGTGCCGAGTTCGGCATTCGTGCGCTGCAGCGCGTCGTCCACCTGGCCGCTGTCCCGGACATCGGTCACGATGCCCAGTGCGCCAATGGATTCCGCAGCCTGAGAACAGGTTTGCGGGTCACGCTCCCAGATCGCCACTGTCGCACCGAACGCGGTGAGACCGGCCGCGACACCACGACCGATGCCCGCTCCCCCGCCGGTGACCACCGCCACCCGGCCGGTGAGCATGATGTCCGAGGGATCGATTGCCATCGTCGGTCACATCGCCGGTGTGCAGCCGATAACGCCGTCGGCTTCCAGGGCGGCGATTTCCGAGCCGCTCAACCCCAGCTCGGCCAGCAATTCATGGTTGTGCTGCCCCAGCAGCGGCGCGTGCTGGGTGTGGAACTTCGACGGCCCTGCGGACAGCCTCATCGGCACGGTGCTGAGCCTAGCCGGGCCGTTCACCGGGTGGTCGACTTCCTCGAAGAAGCCGCGAAACGTCAGCTGCTCCAGTTCCGTTTGGCGGTGCGGTTGCATGACCTTGGCGACCGGGACCCCGGCGCCCCAAAGAGTGGCGACGATCTCGTCGCGACCGCGTCCCGCACACCACGCGGCCAACCGTTCGTCGATAGCGTCCTCATGCTCTTTCCGGCCCCGCGCGGTGGCCAGCTTGGGATCCCTTGCCCACGAGGGCGACCCGATCGCGGCGCACAAGCCCTTCCACTGCTGGTCGGTGCTCACCGCGATCGCGACCCAGCTGTCGAGCCGGCCGAACTCGTCGATGTCGTTGCTGCGGTAGAGGTTTTGCGGTACCGCCGTCGGTCCCCGGTTGCCCGCGCGTTCCAGCAACGCCCCGTACGCAGAGTATTCGATGACCTGCTCGGCGGCGATACTGAGCGCGGCATCCACCATTGCCGCCTCGACGAACACACCTTTGCCGCTGCGGCGCCGGTGTTCCAGCGCCAGCAACACCGCATTCACCGCATGCACGCCCGCGTTCGGGTCACCGATCGAGTACGGGTCATACGGTGTGCGGTCGGCGTATCCGGTCAGCCACGTCAATCCGGATGCGGCCTCGATGACATACGCGAATGCCGGGTTGTCGCGCCATGGGCCCTCAAGCCCGAAGCCTGGCATCCGCACCATGACGACGTCGGGCTTGATCGACTGGACCGCGGTGAAATCCAGGCCCATCTGGTCGAGCACCCGTGGCGTGAAATTTTCCACGACCACGTCGCAGGTCGCGATGAGCCGGCGCAGGAGATCCCGGCCGCGCGGGCTTTGCAGGTCCAGCGTGAGGCCCTTCTTGTTGGTGTTCAGCGCCGCGAATATCGGCGACTTCTCCCACCACTGGTTCTCGGTGACGGGCACGCCCGCGATCAGCCGGGTCCCGTCCGGACGGCGTGTTGATTCCACATGGATGACTTCCGCCCCCAGCATCGCCAGAAGGTGGGTGCAACAGGGGCCGGCCCAGAACGTCGTCATGTCCAGCACACGAATCCCACTCAGGGGCAGTTGGCTCCCATCCCCAGAGGGCAGGGGGCGGGGTGTCAGGTCAGCGGTCCGGTACTGCGCCGTGTGTTCGCCGAGCCGCGGCGCCGGTTGCGGCCGGCGAAGCAGCGCGGGCGTCATCCGGTAGGGATGGCTCGGCTGCTGGAACCGGCCGCCCGGGTTCTCAACGAACGATCCGCGCTCGCGGAACTGGTCGAGGGATGCGATGTTGGCACCGTTGGCAACCGGGGCGTTGGGGATCCGGAAGGCGGTTGCGAGTTCCCGTATCTCGTCGACGGTGTTGCTCTCGAACCAGGCATAGATTTCGTCGGCGTTGAGGGTGGCCTGCTCGGTGATCGTCAGCGCTGAGTCCTCGTCGATCCATTCGGGGTGACCGACCATCGCGCACAAGTCGAACCACTGCTGCGCGGTTCCGCAGCCTACGTCCACCAGTCCGTCCTTGGCGCACGCCACACCCGGTACGGTGACACGGCGCGCGTCCCGCCACGGCCGCCCGAGCATCTCGAAATAGGTGACGGGATAGTAAGTGAGGGAAAGGATCTGCGTTTCCAGCATCGACAGGTCGATAATTTCGCCCGGGCCATCACCGCTGCTGCCATGGCGTGATGCCAGCATGGCCGCGCTCGCGAAGGCCCCGGCCAGGTACTCGCCGACTTGCCCTCCCACAAACACCGGGGCGCGGTCCGCCTCGCCACGACCGAGGCCGACGATCCCGCCAGACCAAGCCTGCAACGTGAATTCGGTGGCGGCCCTATCGCGCCAGGGCCCCTCCAGTCCGAACGGCGTGATCGACATGACGGTGAGGTGCGGATGACGGCGGTGCATGGCCGCGGGTGCGAACTCGGGGCGCTGCGCGACTTCTGAGCCGGCGGACCACACCACCGCATCCGCGGCCGCCAGCAACCGGTCGACCAGTTCGACGTCGACGTCGAGCCGTGAATCCGCAACGATGCTGCGCTTCGACCCGGCCAGAAAGCTGAACAACGCCCCGTCGCCGCCGGGCGGTATGACGGCACCAGAGGCGGACCAGGAACGCAGTGGATCACCTCCGGGCGGCTCGACTTTGACGACGTCCGCTCCACCGTCTGCCAGCAACTTGGTGCAGTAGGCGCCCGCGATTCCGGTGGATAGCTCGACCACGGTATAGCCGGCCAGCGGTGGTTCGATGGTGGACTCCGCCACTACCGCTTCCGCTTTCGATTCGGCTCCTTGGCGCGCCCGCTCTTGCGTCCTTTTTTGCTGAGGCGCCATTCCTGGGGGAACTTGTCGTCGTTGTCTTTCACCGCCGCGCCCAAACCCCGATCGATGGCCTCGCCGAGCATGAAGTCGTCACCGTCGGGTCGGACCGCACCCCCCATCGACTCGAAGAATCCGCTGAGCATGCTGCCCATGTACTCGCCCTGAAACTGCTTCATGATCTCGAAGAACACCTTCTGCATGAACACCGTGTCGGTGGGGCGATTGCGCGCGCACGCCAGCGCGTACCTGTGCACCTCGCCTTCCAGCTCTTCCCTGGGAACCACGCTGTTGAGGAAGTTGCAGTCGTACATCTCCGCGGCGGTGAAAGCCCTTCCGGTGAAAACCATTTCCTGGAATTTCCGGATTCCCATCGTCTGCGCCCACCACCACATTCGCGGTCCCCAGCCGTAATACCGGAAGGACGGATGCCCGAAGAGCGCGTCGTCGCTGGAGATCACCAGGTCCGCGTCGGCCGCTTGGTAGAAATGCCAGCCGTAGCAGTAGCCCTTGGCCTCCAGGATGCTGATCTTCTTGAAGTCCTGCAGGCCCCTTATCCCCGAGTTCGGGTTCGCGTACCACTGGCCCAGGGTGGCGCCCCGCCGAAGCGAACCCTCAGGCGGAAAGCTGATTTCGTCGTCGCCGATCCGATACTCGGCCAGCCGGTCCTTCTGATCCGCGGAATTCTGTGCCGCCATTTCCTCGACCAGATCCGCGCCCGAGCCGAGATCGTCACCGGCCCCGCGGACAACCAGCACCTTGACCTCGTCGTCGACGGAGGCGCGGTGTAACAGGTCGGCGTAGCGCAGCCTGGCGGCGATCGTGGGCGCATTGAGTTGGCCCGGTCGGTCGAACGTGATGGTGGCGATGCGGGTCTCAGCGTCCTTGTGGTACCTGACGATCTCCTCCGCCGAAGGTTTAGACTTGCCGCCCATGGCTATTCGCGCCAAGCAGGACTGTTGGTCAGTACCTCGGAGCCCTCGGCGGTGATCAATACGGCTTCGCGCCCGAAGACCGCACCGATTCCCTGTTCCCAGACGTAGCCCGTCACGGCCAGCACCACGCCCGGCTCCAGCCGTTCCCCTGCCGCGGTCGCCGGCAGGTGCGTGGAGATCACCGGTGGGTCAAAGCCCATGCCCAGCCCGCGGGCCACCGGCATCGGCGGTGGCGCCTCCCCGGCAGCCTGGTAGGCGCCCAGCAATTCGCTCGCCGGGGCGCCCGGGCGGCATGCGGCCAGCAACCTGCCCCAGAGACCGTCCCAGCGTCGATACAAGGTGGCCGCGCCGCGGACGGCGCCCACCGGCCACGTGCGCCCCACCTCGCCGATGTATCCGCCGGCCAGCACACCGGCCGAAAACGCCACCAGATCGCCGTCATTGACCCGGCCGGCACCGTTTGCCCGCCGCCACGGATGATCGGGCGACGTCACCCACGCGACATCCTGGTTCGACGGAGTGCTCACCCCGCCGGCCGCGACCGCTTCCAGCAGGACACCGGCCAGCGCCTGCTCCGTCACCCCGGGCCGTAGTTCGGAAACGGCGGCGGCCAAACCCGATTCGGCGACCGAGATCGCCTCCCGCAACGCAACCACCTCTTCGGCCGTCTTGATGCGCCGGGCGGCCCGCATCGCGAGTTCGCCGTCCACGAGCTCCGCGTTGGGAAACGCCGTGGGCAGCAGTTGCGCGAAAGTCGGTGATATCGCGTCGGTTCCGACCCGCCGGGCGGTGGCTGCGCCGTCGATGCGCTGCAGCGCCGACATGGTGTTCATCGGGTTCCACGAGATGCCGTACAGGTTCTCGTGCGGAATGTCGTCGGGGATGCCCTCGTCCCAGGTGCTGAGGAGATGGATCGACCCCGTCGCACGCACCAGCACACACGCCGGGCCGAACGGCCGGGTCCCGGCGACCCACAACTGTGGCGCGCCGGTGACGTAGCGGACGTTGGCTTGGCGGCCGAGGACCAGGACGTCGAGGTCCTGCGCCGCCATCTGATCCAGCACACGCTGGCGGCGGCCCGAGCGCAGCGCGCGATCGTCGGCTAGGACTTCAGTTGCCATACGGGTCATAGGGGTAGTCGGTCAATCGGATCCAGCCCTCCTCGGTGATTACCAGGACCTCTTCGCTGCGATAGCCACCGGTGCCGTCTTCCCACACCACGGGCTCCAGGACCAGCACCATGCCCGGCTGCAGGACGAAATTCTCGTCGAATTCCTGCCCGAGATCCGTTCCGATCATCGGCATTTCGGCCGCGTTCACGCCGATGCCGTGGCCCAGGTAGAAGTGCGGGAGCCACGGCTTGCTACCGCCGTTGGCGCCGATGGCGGCCCGGCCCAGATCCGCCGCCGTGGCTCCGGCCTTGGCGACACCCAGGACGGCGGACATGATCTCGAACCATTTGTCGAACTGTGCCTGCTGGCGCGGCGACGGGTCCCGGCCGACGATCCACGTGCGCCCGAAGTCCGAGCAGTAACCGTGGTAGGTAATGCTGACGTCGGTCCACAGCACGTCGCCTTCGGCCAGTTCGCGCTCGGTGCTCAGCAGGGGCAGCGCCAGGTCGCCGTGTGTGGTCCATACGCCTTCGGCCTTGCTCGGCGGCATCACCTGCCAGATCGGTTCCAGCATGCTCGCCGTCGCACCCAATTCGAAGGCGCGCCGCAAAAAGCTTGCGGACAAGTCGATCTGGCGGATACCCGGGGCCAGCCGCTTCTGGACCTCGACCATCGCCTCGTCGGTGATCCGGATGGCGGTGCGCATGCAGGACAATTCGTCGGGCGTCTTCACCGCTTTGGCGGCGCTGACGATGGCCGCCGCATCGACGGGGGCGCCGCCGCGGAACAACGCCTTCGCTGCGCGCGACATGGCGCCGGTGCACTCATCGACCGCGATCACCGCCTGCGCCGGAATCAGGTCAGCCAGCACGCGCGCGAAATCCTGCACGCCCTCGTCGAATTCGAGATACAACGGGCCGTGCACATGGTCGGCGGGCAGGTCTGACTCCGATGCGACGCCCTCAGGGAAGGGCAGGAACAGGTGCGGCCATTCATCGCCGGCGAGCACAACGGCTACCGGCCGTTCCACATAGGACAAGCCCGCGTCACCGAGCGGCCAGCTCGTTCCGGTGGCATAGACAACCGCGCTGTTGCCCAGCAGGATCAGTGCGTCGACGCCGCGTTCGGCCATCGCCGAGCGCAGCCGCGCCCCGGTCTCGCGGCGCATGCGGTCCAGGTCGGGCGTCTCGGGGATCAGTAGGCTACCGGTGCGCGCACCCGCTTGCGCGAACGTCGTCATCGGCCCCGCCCCTACAAGCCCAGGAACTTGGTGACGTTGCCGCTCACGATTTTCGCCGCGTCCGCGGGCCCGACAGCATCGACCACGGCGGCCAGTGACTTCTCCGAATAGCCGTAGGTGCTTTCGTTGTGCGGGTAGTCGCTGGACCACATCACCTTGTCCACACCGATCTTGTCGATCAGCTGCAGTCCGAGCGGGTCGACCATGAACGACGCGCTCATGTGGTTGTCCCAGTAGTACCGCACGTCGTGCTGCAACGGGCGGTTGAACATGTGCTGGTATGAGGCCACCAGATGCTCGGCGTCCTGCAGGGCCCACGGAACCCAGGCGATGCCGCCCTCGAACCAACCGATCCGCAGGCCCGGGTGGTCATCGAGGATACCGCCAAAGATGTACTTGGAGAACGTCTCCCGGAAGCCATCGATGTTGATCATCATGCCGACGACGACGCTGTTGAACTCGGTCGGGCTTTTTGGCGGCGTTTCCCCGATGTGGTGCGTGATCGGAAGACCGGCGGCCTCGATCTCGTCCCAGACCGGCCTCATGGAAGTGCTGGAGTAGTCGATCGGGTTACCGTCATCGCCTTTGCCGGGATTCAGCGGCATCAGGAAGGTCTTGAGCCCCAGCGACTTCAGTTCTTCCAGGGTCTTGCGGGTGCCCTGGGGGTCCCACCAGTTGATCAGCCCGGCGCCGTAGAAGTGGCCGTTGGAGCGTTCCTGCAATTCGGCGATGTACTCGTTGTAGATGCGGAACGCGAGCTCACGCAGATTCTTGTCCGGGTAGTGGAAGAGCGCCAAGATCGCGTTGGGGAAGGCCAACTCCTTGTCGACTCCGTCGTCATGCAGCTCCTGGATGCGGGCCTCGATGTTGGTGCTCGCCGCCCCGGGCAGGTCGTCGTACTGCATCAGCACCGCACTGAAGTCACCGGGCAGGAACGACTGTCCCTTGCGGCCGACCTGGTAGGCGCCATCCTCGTACCAGATTCGCGGCGCCTTGTCCTTGAGGTCGTCCGGAAAGCGTTGGTAGAAAATGTCGTCCGCCAACGAGATGTGATTGTCCGCGGAGAACACCACGGTTCCCGCCGGCAGGCCGACATCCGCGCCCGAGGCGTGACCGCGCCGGTCCTTCGGGGCGCCGAAGCCTTCGGGTGGGTAAAGCGAAACGGTGCTTGTGTGAGTCGTCATCATTGACCCTCCATTCGGATCGGCATTGTCACAGTAGCGACCTGCGGGCTACCAGGTCACCGGAAGTTCGTAGACGCCGTAGGCGAGCCGGTCGTCCTTGAGGGGCACGTCCTCGACCGGGACAGCGAGTTGCAGCGTGGGTACGCGGCGGAACAGGGTGCGATAGACGATCTGCAGCTCGGCGCGGGCGAGCTGTTGCCCCACGCACTGATGCCGGCCATAACCGAAGGCGACGTTGCGGTCGGCCCCCGAGCGGTGCAGGTAGAGCCGGTCGGGTTCGGCGAAGGCGTGCGGATCCCAGTTGGCCGGGGCCAAGTCGATGATGATGCCTTCGCCGGCGCGGATCGTCTCCCCGGCGATATGGATGTCCTCGAGTGCGACGCGGCGCTGGCCGTTTTGAATGATGCTCAGGTAGCGCAACAATTCCTCGACCGCGCTGGCGACGACCTTGGGATCCTCGGCATCGCGGATGACTGCCAACTGGTCCGGGTTCACCAGGAGTGCGAGGACCCCGAGTCCGATCATGTTCGAGGTGGTCTCGTGCCCGGCAATCAGCAGACCGGTACCCAGCTGGGCGGCCTCTTTCACGCTGAGCTCGCCGGCCTTCACCCGCTCGGCAAGATCGGAAACCGCGTCCTCTGCGGGGTTCTCCATCTTGGCCTCGACCAGCTGGGCGAGATACTTGTTCAGGCTCATGGCGCCCTTGACGGTGTCTTCGCCCGTCGCATAACGCGCGAGCCCGACGTTGGCGTGGTGCTGGAACATGTCGGCGTCCTCGTACGGAACGCCGAGCAGCTGGCTGATCACCAGGGATGGGACGGGCAGCGCCAACGCAGTGACCAGGTCGGCGGGGCGGGAGCCGGCCAGCATCGTGTCGATGTGCTCGTCGGTGATCCGCTGGATGGTCGGACGCAATCCTTCAACGCGCTTGAACGTGAAGGGTTTCGACAACATGCGCCTAAATCGGGTGTGCTCTTCCCCGTCGGCGGTGAAGACCGATCGCGGACGCTTGTGCACGGTGGACAACATGCCCGCATTCCAGTGCGGGAACCCGGGCAGCCGGTCGTCGACGCTGACCCGCGAATCCGAGAACAGTTCCCGCACTTGCTCATAGCCGGTGACGAGCCACGGTGTGCTGCCGTCCCAGATCCGGACTCGAGACAGCGGTCCCTCTGCGGCCAGCGCCATGACGCCCGGCGGCGGGGCGAAGGGGCAGCCCGGTTGCCTCGGCATCGGATAATCGGGGATTTCGGGGGCCGCCTCGGCCGCGGAAGTGTTCGTCAGCGTCTCTGACATGTCATTCCTCGATGTGAATGGCCAGCGCGGGGCATGCCGCGGCCGCTCGCCGTGCGCCCTCGGCCTGGTCGGACGATGGATTGGGGTTGAGCAGAACGACCACGCCGTCGTCGTCGCGCTGGTCGAACACCTCCGGGGCGTTCAGCACGCAGTTTCCCGACGAAGCGCAAACGTCTTGGTCGACAGTCACTTTCATCTGCAGAACCTTCATTCGTACGGAGTCACGGGCGCCAGCCATAGGCCCACGATCGCGTCGATGAGACCGGATGCGGCGGCCCGCCAGGATCGGTGGGGCGGCGAGGCGCCCGCGGCAAGCGCCCGTTCCCGATCGGCGCAAGTGTGCATCAACAGGTTGCGGGCCATGATGTTTCGTTCAAAGTGCACTTCGGCCGGCAGGTCGGGCAGACAGCCGTTGATGCCCTCGACGACCTGAACCAGGGACGGCGAGCTGAGCGCACCCTTGACGATGATGTTGTAGTACGCGGGATCGGTCATGGCCTGCGCCGCGAAACGGGCGTACCAGGTGGGGTTGCCGAGCTCTTCGAGATGATCGGTGAGCGGGCGCACCAGGCACGCCACCCAGTCCCTCATCTCGGTCGAACCACCCGATTCGACCAGCTCGCTCACCATCCGCTCGCGCAGCTGTTCGACCGGACCGCGGTGCTTCTGTTCGATCGCGCGGACCAGGTCGGCCTTGGTGCCGAAGTGGTAGCCCACCGCGGCGTTATTGCCCTGACCGGCGGCCTCGCTCACCTGCCGATTCGACACCGCGAACATGCCGTGCTCGGCGTACAACCGCTCGGCCGCGACCAGGATCGCTTCCTGGGTTGAGCTGGCCCGCTCCGTGCGAACGGTCCGGCCGATGGTGGTCACCCGGTTAGTCAACCGCGCACCGTTGATTAAGTCAAGCAATTGATTTAATTCTGGGCCCTGCCGACCGGTGCGCCGTCGCTTCGGTGCCAGATAGCGGGGAACGGGTGACAAAGGTCCCTCGCCGCCAGCAGTCCCGCTGGGCGACGATGGCTTCTTGCGCGGCGGCAACGTGGCGGTGTCAGGACGGTGAATCATTGCGGGGGTAGTCATGTTGTCAGCCAGCCGGGTCTCGGCGATCGAGGAGTCGGCGTGGTTTCAGTCCAAGTGGGCTCCCTACCTGTTGACCGATGCGGATTTGCGCATCCGGGCGGTGAACCCGGCCTGCGAGCGCGTGTCGGGACACCCGCGGGAGGGCCTGCTCGGCAAGCAGCTGTTCGACGTCTTCCCCGACAACCCGAGCGATCCGGAGGCCGACGGCGTGGCCAACGCTTCAGCGTCGCTGGAGTTGGTCCTTCGTCGCGGGATCCGGCATTGGCTCGGGGTGCAGCGCTATGACATTCCTGACTGGCGGAATCCGGGCGAGTTCGTCTACAAGGTTTGGACGCCGGTGAATTCTCCGATCAAGGAGGGCAAAAAGACCGTGGCCGTGCTGCAGCACGCCCAGGACGTCACCCGAGTCGTCCCGCCGGCGCCCGCCGACCGCGCGTATCCGAAACTGTTCGAGTTACGGAGCGCGGCCGAGGTGCTGGGGCGCCAGTTCCCCGACCTACCCACCGAGGCCGTGCTCAGTGTGCTGGCGCACTCCCACAGCGTGATCATGGAAAGCGCTGGTGTACAAGACCTCAAGCGCGCGGAGGCACTGGCCAGGCTACGGCTGGAAACCCACGCCGGACATCCCGCGGAAGGGCCCTGAGGCAGCCCTACCCTTAGCCGTCACTCACCCTTACGCGAATCGTTGCGGGGGCGAATCACCTTCCCGGCGGACGTCCCCCCGTCTACCGGCAGCACGGCCCCGGTGACATACCGGGACCGATCGGTGGCAAAGTACAACGCCGCCTCGGCGACGTCCTCGGGCGTGCCCTCCCGCTTCAGTGGCCGGTCGTCACGCATTCCCTGGCGAATCCGCGCTTCGAACCGCGCGAGTTCATCGGGATCCACGTCCACGGCCGATGAAGCCAGGATCGGCGTGGGGATGCTGCCCGGCGCGATGGCGTTCACCCGAACGTCGTGACGCGCCAACTCAATTGCCGCCGACTTGGTGAACTGGATGACCGCGGCTTTGGATGCTCGGTAGACCATCACCCCGCCGCCCGCCTGGATGCCGCCGATTGACGTCAGGTTGATGATCGATCCGCCACCGGATTCGGCCATGTGGCGGGCGGCATCTCGGGTACCGGCCATCACTCCCAGGACGTTGACCCCCATCACCCGGTGGAAGTCGCCCAGGTCGTCGTCGAGCAGTCGGCGCAGCGGGCTCGAGATGCCGGCGTTGTTCACCATGACGTGGAGGCCGCCGAATTTCTCGACGGTAATGGCGATCAGCGCCCCGACCTGTTCGGGATCGGAGACGTCCGTCCGCCGAAACGCGGCGCCGGCGCCCAGCGTGGCGGCCAGTTCCTCTCCCCCGTCGGTCTCGATGTCGGCGATGACGACCCGCGACCCCTCGGCCACAAACCGTTCCACTATCCCGCGACCGATGCCGGAAGCGCCGCCGGTGACGATGGCGACCTTGCCGTCCAATTCGTTGACCACCCGCTGAGTTAATCGGCGCCGAGCGCGTTAAGTCAAGCAATTGATTTAACGAAAGCGCGGACCCCACGGCGCGTCATCCAAGCGGCGGCGGGGTCGGTAAGGTCAGGGAGCAATCCCTTACCTGCGGCGGTGTGCGTGTCCAACACATTCCCGGCACAACGTTTGCGGGGCCGGCGCAGCGAATGCGCGGCCCTCGATCGTGTGACGTCCGCTGCGCGCTCCGGCCAAAGTCAGGTGCTGGTGCTGCGCGGCGAAGCCGGCATCGGCAAGACGGCGTTACTCGACTTCGTCTCCGAGCGCTCCTCAGGCTTCCGCACGACCCGGGTGGCGGGCGTGGAATCCGAAATGGAGCTCGCATTCGCCGCCTTGCAACAAGTCTGCGCGCCACTGCTCGACTGCATCGACCGCTTGCCGTCCCCTCAGCGGGAAGCATTGAACATCGCCTTCGGCCGCAGCGCCGGACCGGCGCCCGATCGTTTCCTGGTCGGTCTGGCGGTGCTGAGCCTGATCGGCGCGGCGACGGAGAGCCAGCCCCTGCTCGTTCTGATTGACGACGCGCAATGGATTGACCACATCTCGGCACAAACGCTGGCGTTTGTCGCTCGCCGCCTGGTCGCCGAGCCGGCCGCGATCGTCTTCGCGGTGCGCGACGACGTGCGCGACGACCTGGCGGGGCTGCCGGAGCTTACGATCGGCGGCCTCAATTCCGGTGATGCCCGAGCACTGCTGGATTCGGTCATCGTCGGGCGCTTGGATGATCAGGTACGCGACCGCATCGTCGCCGAGACGCGCGGCAACCCCCTCGCGTTGCTCGAACTACCGAAGGGGTTGACCGCGGCGGAGCTGGCCGGCGGGTTCAACCGGCCAGATAGCTGGCCCCTAGCCGGACAGATAGAACAGACATTTCTGCGGCGGATTCGGTCGTTGCCCGAACACGCCCAGCAGTTGTTACTCACTGCCGCCGCCGAGCCGGTCGGCGATACGGCACTGTTGCTGCGCGCTGCCGAGCAGCTGGGCCTCGCCCCGGATGCGGCCGCGGGCGCCGAGGCGGCGGGATTGATTGACGTCGGGACCAGGGTGCGATTCCACCATCCGTTGGTGCGTTCGGCCGCATACCGCTCCGCTGACGTGATGGAGCGGCGACGCGCTCATCAAGCGCTGGCCGAGGCAACCGACCGAGACATCGACCCGGACCGGCACGCGTGGCACTTGGCGGTCGCCGCGCCGGGTCCCGATGAGGCCGTCGCCGTCCAACTCGAGCGTTCGGCGGATAGGGCGCAAAGCAGAGGGGGCGTTGCCGCCGCGGCCGCGTTCCTGGAGCGGGCCGCCCAATTGACACCCGACCCGATTCGCCGCGGAGCCAGGGCGCTCGCGGCCGCCCAGGCGAAACGCGACGTAGCCGCGTTCGACGCCGCGGAGGAACTGCTCACCATTGCTGAATCGGCGCCGCTGGCGGCACTGGAAGGGGCGCAAGTGACACGACTTCGCGCACAGATCGCCTTCGCCAGGAGCCGCAGCGGTGACGCCGGCGCGCCGACCGTATCCGACTCTGCCGTCGGGCTTCTGGATGCCGCGAAGAGGCTGGAGGCGCTCGATGACGCGCAGGCGCGCGAAACGTACTTGGAAGCCGTGGGGGCGGCGATGTTCGGCGGACGGCTGTGCCCGCACGGCGGCATTGGGATGACGGCGGCGGTGGCTCGCGCGGCGCCGCCGCGGCCGGAGCCCGCTCGGCCCGTAGATCTCCTGCTCGACGGCATTGCCATCAGGGCCACCGACGGCCACTCCGCCGGCGTTCCAGCGCTCCGCGAGGCAATTGACCGGATTTGCGCGGAAGCGCAAGGCGGAGGTTCTGACGTGATGC
>NZ_LZKF01000097.1:0-768 GCF_001672665.1 Mycobacterium sp. E2238
CGCCGCGGCGGGCCAGCTCGGTGTAGAGGGCCGGGAAGCGGATGTCGTAGCAGACGGTCAGCCCCACCCGCACGCCGGCGACCGTGATCACCACCGGCTCGCGGCCGGGGGCGACGGTGCGGGACTCGGTGAAGCCGAAGGCGTCGTAGAGATGGATCTTGTCGTAGTGCGTGTCCGGCTCGTTGGGACTGCCAGGACCGGCCGCGATCAGCGTGTTCTTCACCCGCCCGTCCCCGGCCGGGGTAAACATGCCGGCAACCACCGTGATGCCGCTGTCGGCCGCGACGCCCCGCACCCCGGCCGCCCACGGCCCGTCGACCGGTTCGGCGATCGGGGCCAGCGGAACCCCGAACCGGCACATTGTCGCCTCCGGGAACACCACCAACTTCGCGCCGGCGTCGGCGGCCCGGCCGCTGTATTCGCGCACCAGCTCCAAGTTGGCGGACGGGTCGGTGCCGCTGAGGATCTGCGCCAACGCGATTCGCATGGGCGCCAGCTTAGGCTCGGCGTCCTCAGGCCGTTTTGGCGATCCACTCCGTGGTGAACCGCTGCTCCGCCGCCACCAGCTCGGCCAGTCGGGTGCCGATGATGTTCTCCAGCTTGCCGCCGATGATCGGGACGCGTACCTGGACGGTGGCCCGGAAGGTCAGCCGCGCACCGCCCGTCGCCAAGATTGTCGAGAGCGTGGCGGTGCCCTTCAGATTCACCGGCGCGTCCAAGATCGACCCGAGGACCGAACCCTGCGCGGCGCCGTCCGCGACCGGCCCC
>NZ_LZKF01000098.1:0-592 GCF_001672665.1 Mycobacterium sp. E2238
CCGCCGCCAACGTCGCGGAGTACTACGACATCCCGTTTGCCACGCTGCATCACGTCCCCATGCGGCCGAACGGCCAGACCGTTTCGATGCTGCCGGCGCCGTTGAGCCGCTCGGCGATGACGGCGTTCGACTGGTTCAGTTGGCGCCTGAACAAGAAGGTCGAGGACACGCAGCGCCGCGAACTCGGGCTCCCCAAGGCAACGCATCCCTCGCCGCGCCGGATCGCCCAGCGAAAGTCGCTGGAAATCCAAGCGTACGACGAGGTTTGCTTTCCCGGACTGGCGGACGAATGGGCCAGAAAATGGGGCGACCGGCGACCATTCGTCGGCGCACTGACGATGGAGCTGACCACGGACGCCGACGAGGACGTAGCGTCGTGGATCGCCGCGGGAACACCGCCGATTTGCTTCGGTTCGGGAAGCATACCGCTCGAATCCCCCTCCGCCACAGTCGAAATGATTAGCTCGGCGTGCGCGAACCTCGGCGAGCGGGCCCTCCTGTGTTTCGGCGGAACTGATTTCAGCGACGTGCCGCATTTCGACCACGTCAAGGTCGTGGGCGTGGTGAACTACGCGTCCGTCTTTCCGGACGG
>NZ_LZKF01000099.1:0-3189 GCF_001672665.1 Mycobacterium sp. E2238
TGTCTCACCAGAGTGAAACGTCAGGTCAGGGCGATTTTCGCCAACTCGATACGCTCTCGTGGTGTCGGCTTTGCTGGAAGCCGGCGCGCAGCTCATCAGAACGCCCGCCGCTTCGAGCTCATGGCACTTGCGCCATACAGAGTTTCGGCGGGCGCCGCCGCCAAGGGAGGCGGCCAAGTCGGCGTAGGACACCTGCCACCAGGTCGTGCCGTCGATGCTGATTCGGCCGTTGCGCTCGCCTGGTAACTGGGTGACGTACTCGATGAGGGCGAGGAGGTGAGCGCCCAGGAAGCCGTACCGGTCGATGTCGGCGTTCGTGACCACGAGGTACTTGGGCCGGATGACGCTCATCGCCCCGAGCGTCGCGTCAGCCAGGCGACCAAGTAGGGACCGGTCGTCACGAGTCCTCCTCGAAGGCCCCGCAGCCGCGACACCACCACAGGATTGGCTGCCAGTGATGGAGGTGCGGGCCGTCCTCGTCGGTAATCGGGCGGCCTCGGTAGTGGCTCAATCGGGCCGCTGCGATGGCGTCGAGTACCCGGGCTGTCAAGCCGGGATGACCGTCCGGGACGGCTCCGGGTGGGACGAGGGAGAGTTCCCGGTGTCGGCGCTCCCCATTAAAATCCTGCGGTAGCTGGTACCTAGGGGTAGGGCTGGCGGTGTTGGCGGTGGTGCCCGGTGTTGCGGCCGGGCACGCCGTTTCTTTGTCAGGCGGCCCCATCATCAAGCACCGGGGCGGATTTGGACGGGCCGCAGCAACTCGGACAGCCGGGCGCGCTGCTCATCGGTCAGTGGTGGCGCGTCGGCCAGCACCTTCTCGATGAAGTCGTGAATCTTCGCTTCGGCCAGGCCGCGCTGCGCGGCTTCGAGGACTAGGGGGTCAATGGGTTGGCGGTGTGCGCGGAGAAGTCGCCCTTTAGCGCTTGCCGTGCGAGGTCCGAGAGCCATAGATGGGGTTCCGTTTCGCGGGCAGGGTTCAACGAACCCATCCCCGCGTCGGATGGTCGGCTCAGTTCCTCACGCGCGGCGGAGGCTTAAGCCGGGTCCCCTAGTTCGCCTACTAGTGTGACATGCGGCGCGGTGACGCTCAAGAAGGTGTTCAGCGCCAGGTGAATTGGACGCGGTCCTCGTGAAAGACGTGGCCGCCCTTGCCGACTGGCGCGATTGTGATGGTGGCCAGCACGTCGAGGACCGCCCGGAACCGGTCGCCGGTCAACTGCTCGACGGCGGCCGCCACCTCCGGCCGGCCCAGGGGTAGGTCGGCGAACACCCGCAGCCGCTCCTCGTCCTGTTCGCGGCGGTCCAACTCGGCAAGCTTGGCGTGGATGCGTTCGGTCATGGTGCGGTAGCCGCGGCCGTCGATGAGCCCGTCGGCCCGTTCATCGGCAATCTCGTCGAGGCGGGCCAGCAGCGTGCCCCGCTCGGCCCGGATGGCCTCGGTCTCAACCTCATTGCGTATTTCGGCCTTGAGGAGGCCGACGGCGTCGGGCATCGCCAGCCGCCCGGACACCAGCCGGTAGACGATGGGCTCGATGTGCTCGGCCCGGATACTGACTCCGCGGCATTCCGGGACCGGGCAGACGTAGGCGCGTACCCCGGTGATGGTCTGGTGGCCGCGCAGGTGATGCCCGCACTTGCCGCACAGCAGCGCCCCGGTCAGCAGGTGCCGGCGGAGCGATTTGCGCCCGGGCGGGCGGGTTCGGCGAGTGTCGAGGGCGGCCTGGACGTCGCGCCACAGCTGTTCGTCGACCAGCGGCGGCCAGTTGCCCGGGCCGATGATTTCCCCGTTGTGTGAGCGCAGCCCGGCGTTACGGGCCTTGCGCAGGAACGCCCACACGGGGGCGGCGGTCCAGGGTTTCCCGTTGAGGGTGAAGGCGCCGGCGTCGTTCCAGAGGCGGCAGACGTCGTTGAGGGAGGCGCCCGCCCGGATGGCGACGTAGGCCTCTTTCACGAGCGGTGCGGTCGCCGGGTCCGGCTGGTGGCTGCCGTCGGTCAGGTAGCCGAATGCCCGGGTCCACTGCGGCACGCCCCGTTCAGCCTTTTGCCGGGCGGCGCGGCGCTGCCGGTCCACCTTGTGCTCGGTCTCGTGGCGGGCCACCGCGCCCTTCAAACGGGCCACCAGGCGCCCTTGGGCCGTGGACAGGTCAACATCCCCGGAGGCGGTCGCCAGGGCCACCCGGTGGGCGTCAGCCAGGTCCATGAACCGCTCCAACTCGATCGGGCGGCGGTGCAGCCGGTCGAGATCCCAGGCGACCACCGCGGCGACCGTGCCGGCTTCGATGTCGGCCAGCATCCGTTCGTAGGCCGGGCGGGGCTTGCCGTTGGACGCCGACACGTCGTTGTCGAGGTATTCGACCGGCTCCCAGCCCTTTTCGGCGCACAACGCCAGGCAGTCCTCGCGCTGGCGCGTCACGCCGAGGTGCTCCCCGGTCGGGTCGGAGCTAATGCGCAGGTAGACCGCCGCGCGGACGTTAGTCATTGGGGATCGGCCGGGTAGGTGTCCCAACCGAGTTCGCGTCGCAGCAATTCACCGAACCGCACCCAGTCGATGCCGCGGACTTCCGGGTCTAGGTGGGCCATCGCCTCGATTGCCGGGTCAGATGTCTCGGCGGCGGGCATGGTGGCCTGCGTCATCAGCGACTTGATGTCCACATCACGCTGTTCAGCTTCCGTGAGCATCGGTTCCAACCATGCGGCGGTTTCGTCCCTCATCACGCCTTCTTCTTTCGCCCGAGTTGAGCGTGGTCATACGGATACCACCGTAGAACGTCATCTGTTCTTCTGCTAGTGTGTGCGGCAATAACATTTGAGATTCGAGGCGTGCGTGGGCCCGCCAGCGCTGTAGGGGATGGTGTGGTCGATGTCGCAGGCCACCGCCGGGCAATCGCAACCGGGCCAGCGGCACGTGAGATCGCGGCAGCGCACGAAATCGGCCAACGCTTGGGAGGGCACATAACCCGGCTCGGGTGGCGCATCGCCGGGGTGGATCAACGGCACCAGCTTGGCCGAGGCGGCCAACTCGGCGACCAGCTCGGGCGGGATCAGTCCTTCGGCGCCCAGCTGGAAGCCCGGCGCCGCGCCGGTGCAGTCGAGGGCGGCTTGTTCGGCGATCACGTGAATGACCACCGCACCGGCCGCCGGGCGCGCGCCCGCCGCGCAGTCGGGGCGCCCACACCGACAGCCCAGCCG
>NZ_LZKF01000100.1:0-2341 GCF_001672665.1 Mycobacterium sp. E2238
CTCGGCGACGCGCAACAACGTCAGTTCGCCGACGGGTACGGTGCTCGTCCATGGCTCGATCAGGGGCCGCAATCGGGCCAGGCTGCCGAAGTCGTTCGCGGTTTCGCCGGCCAACAATTGGAACTCCCACCGGTAGCGGGACGGCCCGATGCGCATGTAGGTCCCCGCGCGACCCGGGTCGCACACCTGGTGGACCCCATCCCACTGGCGTAGATCCGCATCGCTGGCGATGTCGACCACCAGCCAGCGCTGTTGAAAGTTCAAGTCCCTCATGGCCGAGCCGATCCGGGTGCGCACCATGCTGTTGGCGCCGTCGCAGCCCAGCAGGTAGTCGGCGTCGACCTGATGAACCCGGCCGTCGGAGCGGTCGGTGAAGGTGACCCGGACGCGGGTTCCGTCCGACACGATGTCGGTGACTTCGGCGTTCCCTCGCAGCTGGGCGTTGGGGTGGCGTTCGAGATTGGCCCGCAGCAGGGCCTCCAACTCCGGCTGGTCGAACATGTTGGCCTGCGGGTAGCCGTGCACACTGCGTTCGGGATCGCGGTTGAACTCGGCCAGCGTGCGAAACCGGTTGTCTACCAGCCGCAGGCCCAGCGTCGGCCGCGATATCGCCGCGAATTGTTCGGCGATGCCGAGGCGGGCGATGATGCGATAGATCTCATCGTCCAGGTGCACGGCGCGCGGCTGAGCGTACACGCCCGGCCAGCGGTCGAGCACCAGACAGTCCACGCCGTACCGCGCCAACAACGTGGCGGTGGTGACACCGGTCGGTCCGGCGCCGACGATGACGACGGGGAGCCGGCGGGTGGACGGCGTGGTCACGCGAATCGGACTGTGGTGCGCTGTGTTCCGAGGTCGATGGCCCCGTCGTCGGTGGCCACCGACGCCTCGACGACGTCGCCGTCATGCAGGTAATTCTGGTTGGCGGCCTGGCGCGAGAAGAACATCTTCCATTTCATGGCGGGCGGCAACAGGTTTCCGATGAGCTGCACGGGCTTCGGTGGTGCACTCAGCGCGGTGCCGGCCGGGGTGCCGGTGAGCACCAGGTCACCGGGGGCGAGTTCCTGGAACTGGGTGAGTGACTGCAACGCCTCCAGTGGCCGATACAACATGTCGCCCTCGACGCGGGCGTTTTGCCGTTCCTGACCATTGACACTGAGGCGCAGGCGCAGATCGCCGAAGCGCTTGAGTTCATTGGCGTTCAGTAGCACCAACTCCGGGCCGACCGGTGTGAACGTCGGATACGACTTGGCCTCGTAGAACTGGGTTTGCGGAAGTTGGATGTCACGCGCGGAGACGTCGTTCGTGACGACCAACCCGGCGATGAAATCGCCCAGGTTGTCGTCGGTGATGGTGGTGCCGATCGCAATCGCGCGGCCGATGACCAGGCCGACCTCCACCTCGTAGTCGAGCAGCCTGACGTGCTGCGGTTTGACGATGTCATCGAACGGCCCGTTGATGGACGCGGATGCCTTGCGGAAGAACGTGAGCGGGACCGAGGCCGGATCCATGCCCGCGTCCCTGACATGCGACTCGAAGTTGGTCATTTGGGCGATGACTCGGCACGGCCGGGTCACCGGTGAGATCAAGCTGAGGGTGTCGACGGCGACGGTCTCGGTGTGGTTGGCCGCTCTTTCGATGGCGGCCCGGTCGGCCAGCAGCGCTGCGGTGCTGGTGGCCGCGGTGTCGATCTTGACCGCGCCGTTGACGGTCTTAAGCCACCAGGAGTCGGCGGTGTGCAGGACGGGAAGGGTCATGAGGTGGGAACTTTCAGTAGGCCAACCAGGCGGCTGACATCGAATTCGTTGTCCGCGCGGAGCGCTGTGATAAACGAAACCAATTCTCGCCGAGCAGATTTCGCATCGGTTCCGAGGAAGTCCTTGGTAGCCGGTGGGCCCCACTGGGCCAGCCCGGATGCGGTGAAGGGCGCCCAGCCCGGGTCCAGCGTGTTGTCGAACACGTCGCCATCGGTGAAGTGCTCGAACAGATAACCATCGGGATCCCGCCAGTAGTCGAAGATCTGGCTGCCCTGAATGTGCCTGCCGATTCCCCAGGACCGCGAGTAACCCCGCGCGCCAAGGTATTCGCCGCCGGCGGCCAGCGCGTCGAGGTCGCTTACCTGATACGCCGAGTGGACGTAGCGGTTGGCCGGACCCAGGGCCATGGCCAGGGTGTGATGGTCGGCCGGTGCCGAGCCACGGTCGCACCGGATGAAACTCATGGTCGGGCCTCGGTCGCGTTGGCCGGGGAAGTACAGGAAATCGCTCACGATCATGCCCAGGTTGTCCAGATACCAGTTCAGCGTTTCGAGGTACTTGGTCGACTGCACCACCAGGTGGCC
>NZ_LZKF01000101.1:0-1166 GCF_001672665.1 Mycobacterium sp. E2238
TGACGTCGCCGGCGCACGGCAACTGCAAGGCTAGGACCCGTGACGAAATTCGCCCTCGCCGGCTACGGAACGCGCGGCGACATCGAGCCATTGGCAGCGGTCGGCCGCGAGCTGCTGCGCCGAGGGCACGACGTGGCCGTGGCCGTCCCACCGGAATTGATGGGTTTCGCCGAGTCCACCGGGCTCGCGGCGGTCCCGTACGGCCCGGAACTGCACGACTTCCTGGACGAGGAGTTCCTCCGCAACATGTGGGCTGAGTTCTTCCGGAACATCTGGACGATCCGCAGCCCGATCAGGTTGATGCGCAAGGTCTGGGAGCCCCTCATCCGGCATTGGGGCGAGGTCAGCGCGGCGCTGACGTCCCTCGCCGCCGACGCTGACCTATTGTGCACCGGCCTGAATTTCGAGCAGGCCGCCGCCAACGTCGCGGAGTACTACGACATCCCGTTTGCCACGCTGCATCACGTCCCCATGCGGCCGAACGGCCAGACCGTTTCGATGCTGCCGGCGCCGTTGAGCCGCTCGGCGATGACGGCGTTCGACTGGTTCAGTTGGCGCCTGAACAAGAAGGTCGAGGACACGCAGCGCCGCGAACTCGGGCTCCCCAAGGCAACGCATCCCTCGCCGCGCCGGATCGCCCAGCGAAAGTCGCTGGAAATCCAAGCGTACGACGAGGTTTGCTTTCCCGGACTGGCGGACGAATGGGCGAAATGGGACGGCCTACGGCCGTTTGTCGGCCCATTGACAATGCAACTGACCACGGGCGCCGACGACGACGTGGCAGCTTGGATTGCCGCCGGATCGCCGCCGATTTGCTTTGGCTTCGGCAGCATGCCGGTCGAATCTCCGGTCGACACGGTCGAAATGATCGCTGCGGCATGTGCGGAATTGCACCAGCGGGCGCTAATTTGCGCCGGCTGGAGCGATTTCAGCGATGTGCCACTTCCCGCCCACGTCAAGGTCGTGGGCGTGGTGAACTACGCGTCCGTCTTTCCGGCCTGCCGCGCGGTCGTTCATCACGGGGGCTCAGGCACCACTGCCGCAAGCCTGCGTGCAGGCATACCCACCTTGATTCTGTGGAGCTCGGCCGACCAGCCGTACTGGGGCAATCAGATCAAGCGCCTCAAGGTGGGAACCGCCCGACGCTTCTCGGAGACCACCGAGAA
>NZ_LZKF01000102.1:0-1069 GCF_001672665.1 Mycobacterium sp. E2238
GCCTCCAGGTGGTCGACGGGTTGGTCCGCTCGCCGGGGGCGGCCCTGCCGGCCCGGGTCGACAAGGCGGTGCGCACCATCGAGGAGTGGCTGGCCGCTGAGCCCTTTCGGGCACCGGAGGCCGACGAACTGGCCGAGCTCAAGCTCGGGCCCCGGGAGCTGGCCGCCGCGGTGCGCACCGGGCGGCTGACCCGGATCGCCGACGGCGTCGTGCTCGGGTCCGGCGCGCTGGACCGGGCGGCGGGCATCCTCGCGACGCTGCCCCAGCCGTTCACCGTCAGCGACGCGCGCCGCGCGCTCGGCACCACCCGCAGGGTCGCCGTGCCCTTGCTGGAGCAGCTCGACGCCCGGCGCGTCACCAGGCGGGGCCCGGACGGCACCCGGGTGGTGGTCCCTACAGCCGCTCCTTGACCGCCGCCGACAATCGGGCGCCGTCGGCCTTACCCGCCGCGATCGCGGTGGCCGCCTTCATCACTAGGCCCATCTGCTTCATGCTCGGGCGCTCGCCGATCTCCTCGGCGACCTGGGCGATGGCGGTGTCCGCGACGTCGGCCACCTCGGCCTCGGTGAGCGGCGTCGGCAGATATTCGTCGATGATCCGCGCCTCGGCGTGCTCGTTGGCGGCGAGCTCCCCGCGGCCGTTCTGGGTGTAGATCTCCGCCGATTCGGCACGCTTGCGCGACTCCCGCGCCAGCACCTTGATGACTTCTTCGTCGGAGAGGTCTTTGGCCTGTTTGCCGGAAACTTCCTCGGTTTGGATCGCGGCGAGCAGTAGGCGCAGGGTCGCCGTGCGCAGCTTGTCCTTGCTCTTCATCGCGTCGGTCAGGTCGGCCCGCAGCCGGGATTTGAGTTCGGCCATGCCAGAGACGCTACGCGCCGACCGCCCCACCATGATTGAGAAATGCCCGGACCACCGACAGGATGGACCCCATGACGAACGACGGGCCCGTCCGCATACACCGCGGAACACGTTGAGCGCGCCGCCGCCCGGCTATCCGGGCTACGGCCCGCCACCCGCGTACGGCCCACCACCCGGCTACGGCCCACCACCCGGCTACGGCCCACCACCC
>NZ_LZKF01000103.1:0-24565 GCF_001672665.1 Mycobacterium sp. E2238
CGGCACCTTCGTCAACGGCGCACGGGTCGACTCGGCGGTGCTTCGCGACGGCGACGTCGTCACGATCGGCAACATCGACCTGGTCTTCGCCGGCGGCACGCTGGCCCGCCGCGACGAGAGCGCGACCGCCACGCCCACGGGGGGTCTGGACGTGCGCGGCGTGAGCTGGACGATCGAGAACAACAAGACGCTGCTGGACGACATCTCGCTGGGCGCGCAGCCCGGAACGCTCACGGCCGTCATCGGCCCCTCGGGTGCGGGCAAGTCGACGTTCGCGAGGCTGGTCGCGGGATACACGCACCCGACCAGGGGCACGGTCGCGTTCGAGGGCCACAACGTGCATGCCGAGTACGCCTCGCTGCGCAGCAGGATCGGCATGGTCCCCCAGGACGACGTGGTGCACGGGCAGCTGACGGTGCAGCAGGCGTTGATGTACGCCGCCGAGCTGCGGCTGCCCCCGGACACCACGAAGGACGACCGGGCTCAGGTGGTGGCCCGGGTCCTCGAGGAACTCGAGATGACCCAGCACCTGCACACTCGGGTCGACAAGCTCTCCGGTGGCCAGCGCAAGCGAGCCTCGGTCGCCCTCGAGCTGCTGACCGGACCGTCGCTGCTGATCCTCGACGAGCCGACCTCGGGGCTGGACCCGGCGCTGGACCGCCAGGTGATGACCATGCTGCGGCAGCTCGCGGACGCCGGACGTGTCGTGCTCGTGGTCACCCACTCGCTGACCTATCTCGACGTCTGCGATCAGGTCCTACTGCTGGCGCCCGGAGGCAAGACCGCCTTCTGCGGGCCGCCAAGCCAGATCGGGTCGGCCATGGGCACGACGAATTGGGCCGACATCTTCAGCACGGTCGCGGGCGACCCCGACGGGGCGAAGGCGCGCTACCTCGCCCGCACGGGCCCCCAGCCCCCACCGCCCCCTGCGCAGCAGCCCGCCGATCTCGGCGACCCGTCGCACACCAGCCTGTTCCGGCAGTTCTCCACGATCGCCAGGCGGCAGGTCCGGCTGATCTTCTCCGACCGCGGCTACTTCGTCTTCCTGGCCGTGCTGCCGTTCATCATGGGCTCGCTGTCCATGTCGGTGCCCGGCACCGTCGGGTTCGGCATCCCCAATCCGATGGGGGCGGCCCCCAACGAGCCCGGCCAGATCCTGGTGCTGCTCAACGTCGGCGCGGTGTTCATGGGGACCGCGCTCACCATTCGCGACCTGATCGGCGAACGCCCGATCTTCCTGCGCGAACAGGCGGTTGGCCTGTCGACCAGTGCCTACCTGATGGCGAAGGTCTGCGTTTACACGATTTTCGCGGTCATCCAATCGGCGATCGTGACCATCATCGTGTTGCTCGGCAAGGGCGGTCCGACCCAGGGGGCGGTGGCGCTGGGCCGGCCGGGTCTGGAACTGTTCGCCGACGTCGCGTTGACGTGCGTGGCCTCGGCGATGCTCGGGCTGGCGCTGTCGGCCATCGCCAAGTCGAACGAACAGATCATGCCGCTCCTCGTGGTGGCGGTCATGTCGCAGCTGGTTTTCTCCGGCGGCATGATCCCGGTAACCGGGCGGCTCGGGCTGGATCAGATGTCCTGGGCGACCCCGGCGCGCTGGGGTTTCGCGGCGTCGGCCTCCACCGCCGACCTGACCAAATTGGTGCCCGGTCCGCTCAGCCCGAAAGATGCCCACTGGCGGCACACGCCGGGTGCATGGTGGTTCGACATCGCCATGCTGGTGGTCATCAGCGTGTTCTATCTGAGCTTCGTTCGCTGGAAGATCCGGCTCAAGGGCGGCTGAGGCTCCGCCGGCTGAGGCCCGATCAGGCTCCCTTGCGGATCACCTGCTCCGCTGCGGTCCGCATGCGGTCGGACAATTCCAGGAGCGCATGCTCGCCAACACCCAGCGGCAGGGTGTACGCCAGTTGCCGCAATTCGACGGCATAGTTGCGCATGTCTTCGCGGAGGCGGGTTTCAACAGTGGGCATGACTTCTCCCTCAGGCTGCGGCTGGGCAGAGTGCCTGGTCAGCGTCGACCGGCCGATGTAAAAAGCTTGGCAGCCCCTCCGCATATCTGCGAGGGCGACGACGCGAATTAACGGGAGTTTGACAGCGTCTTTACAGCCGGAGCGTCCCGATCGCGCCTCGCGCCGATCGCGAAACCCCCGGCGCGATCTCGCCGTGGCGTTACGCTGGCGCTGCTTGGTGGAAAGGCTTCCCAGAAAGGCACAGGCGCCGGAATGGATTTCGAACTCGACGGCGGGCAGCGCGCCTGGCTCGCCGAGGTCCGCGAGTTCCTCCAGGCCAACGTCACCGCGGAGCTGCGGGCCGAACTCGCCGAGCACGACCTCGAGTTCCCCGACGGCGAGGTCGCGCGGTTCCGCCGCAGGATCGGGGAGAAGGGCTGGTTCGGTCTGAACTGGCCGGCCGAGTACGGCGGACTTGGCCTGAGCGCCATCCACCTGCATCTGCTGATGAGCGAGTTCGAGTACTGGGGCGTGCCCGGGCCCGACCTGACGGTCACGTCCGTCGCGCCGATGATCATGCGGCACGGCACCGAACGGAACAAGTCCGAATGGCTGCCGCTGATCGCCAAGGGCGAAATGATCTGCGCCGTGGGCTATTCCGAGCCCGACGCCGGCACCGACCTGGCCAGCCTGCGCACCAGCGCGGTGCGCGACGGCGACGACTGGGTCATCAACGGCACGAAGACCTGGAACAGCGGCGCGCAGCGCGCCACCCACGAGTGGCTCTGCGTGCGTACCGACCCCAACGGCGTTCGGCACCGCGGCATCTCGGTCATCATCGTCGGAATCGACAGCCCCGGCGTGACTATCCGCCCCCTCTACGCGTGGTCGGGGTACCGCACCAACGAGGTGCACTTCCGCGACGTCCGGGTGCCGGTCACCAACCTGGTGGGCGAGGTCAACCGCGGCTGGACGTACATCACCGGCGCGCTCGACCTGGAACGCGGGGCGCTGACCAACGCCGGCGACCTGCGCCGCGCCGTCGAGGAGCTGCGTGAGCTGGCGCGAACGCCGCGTCGCGACGGCACGGTGCCCGCCGACAGCCCGTCGCTGCGGCGCCGGCTCGCGGAGGCCGAGGCCGACGTGGCGGTGGCCACGCTGATGGGTTACGAGGCCGCGTCCATGCTCGACAGCGGCGTCATCCCTTCGGTGGAGGTCAGTGTCGAGAAAGTCTTCACCAGTGAACTGCGCCAGCGCATCGCGTTGCTCGCGCTCGATTTGCTTGGCCCGGACGGTTTGTTGGCGCACCGCAGCCAAGGGTCCCCGCTGGGCGGCAAGTTCGAGCGGCTCTACCGGGCCGCGCCGCTGATGCGGTTCGGCGGCGGCACCAACGAGGTGCTCCGCGACGTCATCGCCCAGCGCGGGCACAAGATGCCCAGCTATGGGCGCTGACGCATGAAAGCGATACCCACCGCCGAACAGCGCGAGTTCGCCTCCTCCTTGCGCGCCCTGCTGGCGGCCGAGAGCCCCGTGTCGTCGGTACGCGCGCTGAACGACCCGGACGCGGACCGCCACACCCCGGCGCTGTGGAAGGCACTGACCGACGCGGGCGTCCTCGGGCTGGCCATCGCCGAGGAATACGGCGGCTCGGGCGGCTCGCTCGACGATCTCGCCGTCTTCTACACCGAGGCCGGTCGCGCGCTGTGCCCGACGACGGTTTACAGCAGCATTCAAGCGGCGCTCGCGGTGGACCAGCTCGGCTCCCCGAAAGCCAAGGACACCTGGCTGCCGCCCCTGGGGCGCGGCACCATCCGCGGGGCCACGGCGCTCTGGAGCGCCCGCGACGCCGCCGTGGTGTCGGCGCCGCTGCGCGCCGACCCCGTGTCGGGGCAATGGCGGTTGAACGGCACCGTGGACTACGTCGCCGACGCCGACGTCGCCGACGTGATCGTGATTTCGGCTGCGGCGCAAGACCGTACGTGTGTCTTCGTCGTCGATGCCCACGCGACGGGGGTGGCCGTGGAACCGCTCGCCGTGGCCGGCGGGAGCCGGGCGTTCGCCGTGCGCTTCGACGACGTCATGGTCGCGGCCGAGGCGCAGCTCTGTGAGGTGTCCGAATTGGAACTGCGCCGGGTGGCCAATGCGGCGGTGGCATTGGGATCGCTGGACCTGGTGGGAGTCGGGCAGGCGGTCATCGACCGCACCGTCGACTACACGACCCTGCGCCACCAATTCGGCCGGCCCATCGCCTCTTTCCAGGCCGCCCAGCACTTGGTCGCCGACATGCACATCGCGCTGGCGGCGGCGCGGTTGGCCGCGCATGCGGCCGTCTTCTGGATCGGGCGCGGCCGCACGGGGACGCGGGAGACCGCGATCGCGCGCATGCACGCCGCCACCGCGGCCCGGCTGATCACGTTGGACGCGCACCAATTGCACGGCGGCATGGGGTATGTCACCGAAACCGACCTGCACCTGTGGACCGAGCGGGCCCGGTTTGGCTCGACGTGGGGCGGCGGGGCGGACGTCGCCGCATCGTGGCTGGAGGAGACCTTGGAATCAGGAGAGAGCCGGTGAGTGAGGACAGCTTGATCGACGCCGAATCGGCGTCGCGCGTCGGCACCGTTGCCGCCACCGCGACGGGGGAGGTCAATCGGCGCGACTGGCAACGCTGGGCGGCGGCGGTCGGCGACCACAACCCCTTGTGGTTCGACCCGGAGTACGCCAGGGCCAACGGCTTTCGCGACATCATCTGCCCTCCGCTTTTTCTGCAGTACGCCGTGCTCGGCGTCACGCATCTCGAGGCGCTGCGGCCCGACGGCTCCTCGGGCGCGGTCTCGGGCAGCCTCGCGTTCCCCCGCGCCCCCAAGCGGATGGCCGGTGGCGAAAGCTTCACCTTCCACCTGCCCGCCTACCACCGCGACGACGTCGAAATGGTGCGCAGCATCGAGTCCATCGTCGAAAAGCGGGGCCGCTCCGGCAGATTCGTGTTGGTCACCTGGCAGACGGTGTACCGCAACCAGCATCGAGACCTGCTCGCCGAAGCGTCGACTTCGATGATCGCGCGTCCCTAGGAGCTTCATGGCCGGCCAAGTTTTCTATGAGGACGTCGAGGTGGGTGACGCGATGCCCGAACTCACCGTGACCGTCGACGAGACGCAGCTGTTCTTCTTCAGCGCCGCCACCTACAACGGCCACCGCATCCATTACGACAAGGACTGGGCGCGCACGGTCGAAGGCTACGACGACGTGCTGGTCCATGGCCCGCTGCAGGCCGCGCTGCTCGGCCGGGCGATCGGGGACTGGATCGGCGGGCGTGGTCGGCTGGTGTCCTTCTCCGTCCAGAACCGCGCGGTCGCCCATCCCGGCCAGCCCCTGAGCTTCGGCGGCACGGTCACCGCCAAACGCCTCTCCGACGAGGGCGCCGGGTTGGTGGACCTCGACATCGCCGGGCGCCGTGAGGCGACGGTGCTGATGCCGGGCACGGCGACGGTCGAACTACCCCGCCGCGGAGCGCCTCGGGGAGTCGATCAGTGACCGGTCTGCGGGGCGAGGCCGCGATCGTCGGCATCGCCGAGTTGCCGGCGCAGCGGCGGCCCACCGGCCCGCCGCTGTTCACCCTCGACCAGTACGCGCTGCTGGCCAAATTGGTGATCGAGGACGCCGGCGTGGACGCCGCGTGCGTCAACGGCCTGCTGACCCACGGCATCGCCGAGTCGGCGATGTTCGCACCCGCCACCCTGTGCGAATACCTCGGCCTGCCACTCGATTTCGGTGAGCGCGTCGACCTGGGCGGAGCCACGGCGGCGGGCATGATCTGGCGGGCCGCGGCCGCCGTGGAGCTCGGCATCTGCGACGCGGCCCTTGCCGTGGTTCCCGGATCGGCTTCGCAGCCGCAATCATTAAAGCGGCCACCACCCACACCAAACTGGTATGGCGCGTCATCGAACAACTACGGATCGCCGCAAGCGGAATTCGAGATCCCGTACGGCAACGTCGGCCAGAACGCGCCGTATGCGCAGATCGCCCAGCGCTATGCGGCCGAGTTCGGTTACGACCCTGCCGCGGTGGCCAAGATCGCCGTCGACCAGCGCACCAACGCGTGCGCCCACCCGGGTGCCGTCTTCCACGGGACCCCGATCACGGTCGACGACGTTCTCGCCAGCCCGATGATCGCCGACCCCATCCACATGCTGGAAACCGTGATGCGGGTGCACGGGGGAGCGGGCGTGCTCATCGCCAACGCCGACATCGCCCGGCGCGGCCGCCACCGCCCGGTGTGGATCAAGGGCTTCGGCGAACACATCGCCTTCAAGACCCCGACCTATGCCGAGGACTTGCTGCGCACCCCGATCTCCCGCGCCGCCGACCGGGCGTTCGCGATGGCCGGCCTGAACCGGTCCGAGGTGGACATGGCGTCGATCTACGACTGCTACACCATCACCGTGCTGATGAGCCTCGAGGACGCCGGCTTCTGCGCCAAGGGCGAAGGGATGTCCTGGATCGCCGGCCACGACCTGACCTACCGCGGCGACTTTCCGCTCAACACCGCCGGCGGCCAACTGTCGTTCGGCCAGGCCGGCATGGCCGGCGGCATGCACCACGTCGTCGACGGTGCCCGGCAGGTGATGGGCCGGGCCGGCGATGCGCAGGTGTGCGACTGCCACACCGCTTTCGTCACCGGCAACGGCGGCATCATGAGCGAGCAGGTCGCCCTGCTGATGCGGGGGGACTAGCGATGAGCATCCCCGTTCCCGAGCCGACGCCGGTGTCGCGGCCGTTCTGGGACGCCCTGGCCCAGCACCGCATCCTGGTGCAGTACTCACCCTCGCTGGGGCGCTACGTGTTCTACCCGCGCACCCTTGCGCCGGGAACATTGGCCGACGACCTGGAATGGCGCGAAATCGACGGCGCCGGAACGCTGTACACGTTCACGGTCGCGCGCAGGCCCACCGGACCGCCCTGGGCCGATTCGCTACCGCAGCTGCTCGCCGTCGTGCGGTGGGACGCGGGACCGAAGTTCAGCACCGAGCTGGTGGACGTCGACCCCGCGGACGTCGGAATCGGCATGCGTGTCGAGCCGGTGTTCTACGATCTGCCCGAAGACGGGATCACCCTATTGAAGTACCGGCCGGCGTGACCGACTCAACGAGGAGCTCGGGAGGTGTAGATGGACGATCCGTTTGACGGCGTCCAGGCGATGCTGCGTGAGTTGGACGCGGGATTCCCGCCCGTCGAGACGATGACCGCCGAACAGGCCCGCTCCGCGGTCGCCCAGCGACGTCAGCCCGTCGGCAACCTCGACGACGTCCACCGCACCGAGGACCGGGCGATCCCGGGCCCCGCCGGCACCATCCCCGCGCGGGTCTACTACCCGCACGGCGGGCCGCAGGACGACCGCGCCGCGGTCGTGTTCTGCCACGGCGGTGGATTCGTCTTGTGCGACATCGAGTCCCACGATGGCTTCTGCCGGGCACTGGCCCGCGGCGCCCAGGCCGTCGTCGTGTCGGTCGGCTACCGCCTCGCGCCCGAACACCCGGCCCCCGCGGCCGCGCTGGACGCCTTCGCGGCGTTCTGCTGGGTGGTCGACCACGCGGCCGAGCTCGGCATCGACCCGGCGCGGACCGCCATCGCCGGTGACAGCGCCGGCGGCAACCTCGCCGCGGTAACCGCCATCCTGTGCCGTGAACGTGCCGTGGCCGGGCCGGCCGCGCAGCTCTTGATCTATCCGGTCATCGATCCGTCTTTTGACACCGACAGCTATCGACGCTGCGCCACCGGCTACTTCCTCACCAGCGCCGCCATGCAGTGGTATTGGGGCCAATACCTCGGCGCCCAAACGCTTTTGGGCGAGCCGCACCTGGTGGCGCCGGCCCGCGCGGAGTCGCATGCCGACCTGCCGCCCGCGGTGATCGTCACCGCGGGCCTCGATCCGTTACACAGCGAAGGTTGCGGCTACGCGCGCCGGTTGCGCGATGCGGGGGTGCGCGTGGTGCACCGCGACTTCCCGGACCTGTTCCACGGCTTCCTGACCATCCCGTCTTTCCCGCCGGCGGCCTCCGCGCGCGACCTGATCTGCGCCGACCTGCGGGAGTTACTCCAGCCCACGCTCTGCGAGTCGACATGACGCAAGCCGACATGGTGGTCATCGGCGCGGGGTTCGCCGGGCTCTACGCCGTGCACCGGGCCGCGTCGGCGGGCCTGTCGGTGATCGGCCTGGAGGCGGCGCCCGACGTGGGCGGCACCTGGTACTGGAACCGGTACCCGGGCGCCCGGTGCGACGTCGAAAGTGTCGACTATTCCTACTCGTTCGACGAGGACCTGCAACAGAGCTGGACGTGGACCGAACGCTTCGCCGCCCAACCGGAGATCCTCGCCTACCTGCGACACGTCGCCGACCGGTTCGATCTGCGTCGCCACTACCGATTCGGCGTCGACGTCGTCGGCGCCGCATTCGAGGAAGGCCAGTGGCGGGTCCGCGCCCGGGACGGACAGACCTACACCGCCCAATTCCTCATTTGCGCGACGGGCTGTCTGTCGGCCGTCAACCGCCCCGACATCCCCGGCGTCGACGATTTCGCGGGCGAGGTGTACTTCACCGCCGCGTGGCCGCGCGACGACCCAGACCTGCGTGGCAAGCGGGTGGGCCTGATCGGCACGGGATCCTCTGGTATTCAAGCGGTCCCGATCGTCGCCGCGCAGGCGGATCGGCTGGTGGTATTCCAGCGGTCCGCGAACTACAGCATCCCGATGCCCAACCGCCCCTGGACTCCGCAGGAGCAGCAACGGATCAGGGAGGAATATCCCGAGCGCCGCCGCGCCTCGGCCTACGCGGCCTCGGGCACCCCGCACGGCACGTACCACAAGAACGCGGTCGACACCGAACCGCAGGAACGCGCCGAGGCTCTGTGGCGGCGCTGGCGCGAGGGCGGCGTGCTGTTCGCGAAGACGTTTCCCGATCAGAATTCCGACCTCGCCGCGAACCACATCGCCCGGGAGTTCGCCGAGGAGCGCATCCGCGAAATCGTCGCGGACCCCGTCGTGGCCACCGACCTCATCCCCGTCGACCACCCGATCGGGACGAAGCGAATCTGCACCGACGGGGGCTACTACGCCGCGTTCAACCGCGACAACGTCACGCTGGTGAACCTGCGCCGCGAGCCCATCGAGGCGATCACCGCCGACGGCGTGCGCACCAGCGCGGCGACCTATCCCTGCGATGTGCTGATCTTCGCCACCGGCTTCGACGCGCTGACCGGCGCGCTGACCCGCATCGACCCGGCGGGGCCCACGGGGGTCCGACTGCGCGACGTCTGGGCCGACGGACCCCTGACGTTCCTCGGCCTCATGGTGCCCGGCCTGCCGAACCTGTTCACCATCAGCGGCCCTGGCAGCCCCTCGGTGCTCGCCAACATGGTGCTGCACGCCGAGGTGCAGGTCGACTGGGTCATCGGCCTGGTGCTGACGGCCCGCCGCCTCGGCGTGACGGAGGTGGAGCCGCGCCGCGACGCCGCCGAGGCCTGGACCGACCATGTCGCGCAGGCGGCCGAGGGGACGCTCTTCCCGAAAGCGGCATCGTCGTGGTACCTGGGCGCCAATATCGAAGGCAAGAAACGGATTTTCATGCCGTACGCCGGTGGGTTCGGCACCTACCGGCGCCACTGCGAAGATGTGGCGCGTCGCCACTACGCCGGGCTGGTGCTGACCACGCGATGATCGAGACCGTTCAGCAGCTGCTGCGGCAACGTCGCGACGACGACACCCCGGCCGTCGCCGCCGGCGAGCGCACCTGGACGTGGCGCGACCACCTCGCCGAGGCCGAGGCGGAGGCCGCCGCGCTGATCGGGATCGCCGACCCGGCGCGTCCACTGCACGTCGGTGCCCTGCTGCCCAATTCCCCGGCGATGCTGCGCGCCATGGCCGCCGCCGCGCTGGGCGGCTATGTGCTGTGCGGGATCAACACCACGCGGCGCGGGGCCGGGCTGCTCGCCGACATCCGGCGCTCCGACTGCCAACTGTTACTCATCGACCCGGAACACCGCGAACTGCTGGATGGCCTGGACCTCAACGGGATTCAGGTGCTGGACGTGACGGGCCGGCGCTACGCCGAACTGGTGGCCGTCGCGCCGCCCCTGGTTCCGCACCGCGAGGTCACCGGCGGGGACACCTTCATGATGATCTTCACCTCGGGGACCAGTGGTGATCCGAAGGTCGTCCGGCTCGCGCACGCGATGGCGGTCATGTGCGGTGCCAGCCTGATCTTCCAGTACGACATAACCGCCGACGACGTCTGCTACCTGTCGATGCCGCTCTTTCACTCCAACGGCATCGCCGCCGGGTGGGCGGTCGCGATCGGTGCGGGCGCCACCATGGTCCCGGCCCGGTTCTCGCCGTCACGCTTTCTCGACGACGTGCGCCGCCACCGCGTGACCTACCTCAACTACGTCGGCAAGCCCCTCGCGTTGATCCTGTCCACCCCAGAGCGGCCGGACGATGCCGACAACACGCTGCGCGTGGCGTTCGGCAACGAGGCGACGGACCGCGACATCGCCGAATTCGCAAGGCGTTTCGGTTGCCGGGTGGTGGACAGCTTCGGTTCCAGCGAGTTCGCGGTCATCGTCGTCCGCGAGGACGGCACCCCGCCCGGATCGATCGGCAAACCGTATGCGGGAGTAAGCATCTACAACCCGACGACGTTGCGGGAGTGCGCGGTCGCGGAATTCGACGAGCACGGGGCGCTGACGAACTTCGACGACGCGGTCGGCGAGCTCGTCAACACCCAGGGCGCCGGCCCGTTCGTCGGCTACTACAACGACCCGGCCGCCACCGCTCAGCGGATGCGGCACGGCATGTACTGGTCGGGCGACCTGGCCTACCGCGACGCCGAGGGCTGGATCTACCTGGCCGGCCGCACCGCCGATTGGATGCGGGTGGACGGCGAGAACCTCGCGTCGGGGCCGATCGAGCGGATACTGGAACGCCTGCCGGAGGTGAGCCAGGTCGCGGTCTACGCGGTGCCCGACGAACGGGTGGGTGACCAGGTGATGGCCGCGCTGGTGCTGCGCGGCGAGGCACGGTTGGAGCCCGACGCCTTCGCCAGCTTCCTCGCCGCGCAACCAGACCTGTCGCCCAAGGCCTGGCCGCGGTACGTGCGCATCAACGCCGAGCTGCCGACGACGGCGACGAACAAGATCCTCAAGCGCGCACTGGCGGCCGCGGGCATCAGCGCCGAGGGTGGCGTGTTGTGGGCGCGCCCGGCGCGGGGGACGGCCTACCGTCAGCTGACGGCTTCGTCGGCCTGAGCCGATTCGGGAACCTCCTGCGGCGCTTCCCCGAACCGCGCCAGCACGAGAGTCGCCGACACGGCCACCGCGAAGCCCGCGATGACCAGCCAGCCGAGCCCGTCGCGCGCGCTGTCGCCCAGCCACACCGCCCCGACGAACGCGGGCGCGATGGTTTCGCCGACGACCATCCCGGCGACCGCGGTGGTCACGGACCCGCGGTGCAGGGCGGAGGTGAGCAGCAGGAAACCGGCCGCCCCGCCCGCGGCCGCCGCGTAGAGCGCCGGATTGGTGTAGAAGGCGCGTTTGGTCGGATCGATGACGTCGATCAACCGCACGCCGACCTCAATGACCCCGAAGCCGGTCCCGGCCGCCAGCCCCAGCGACAGCGCGCGCGGGCGGTCCGGCAGCCGGCCCGTCACCGCGCCGGCGATGAATATCGCGGCCACCACGCCCAGCAGGGCCCACCCGAGACCGGCCGGGGCATGCCGAAAGTGCCCGGGCCCGGCCGCGAGTGCGAGCACGACGAGGCTCGCACAGACCACGCCCACCGCGGTCCATTCGGACGGAGACAGCCGCGCCGACAGCAGCCAGGCGGATGCGATCCCGGTGACGGCGATCGAGGCGGCCAACGCCGCGGCGACCACGTAGATCGGCACCAGGCGCAACGCCGCCACTTGCAGGAGGAAGCCGACGCCGTCCAGGCCGACGCCGACGAGGTATCGCCACTGCCGGGCGGCGCGCATCAACAGCACGGTATCGACGCCCGAGCCGCTGCCGGCTTCCACCGATCGCGTCGCCGCCGCCTGCAACACCGATGCGGTGCCGTAACAGACCGAGCAACCCAACGCCAGGAGGAAGCCGATCAGCACACCTCGAACAATAGGCGTCGGCGAAGAGCGGTGCTGCCGAGCGGCTGGCTGAGAATTCTCTGAACAAATGTTTGGGCGGCGTGCGGTCCGGGCACGTCACACGTACGCATGGCGTCAGCTCCGGATATCCCGCGATCGGTGATAGTGAACAGCCGTGCGTTCTACCTATGGCCATTGAATGTCTGTCGAACAATGCACTACAAGGCAATTCGAAGCAGATGTTTAAAGTGAGTGTACAACTGTGTACTCTGACGGCATGGCTGAACGAGGCGCCCAGCCCCAGGTTCCGCGGGGACGACGGTTGTTCCTGCGGGCGGTGCGGCGCTTGTTCAGCCCGCTTCAGCCCGACGACTACCTCGAGATGATCAACCCGCTGTGGACCACCAAGGAACTGCGCGGGAAGGTCGAAGCCATCGAGCAGCAGGGCTCGGAAGCGGCAAGCGTTCTGATCCGCCCGGGATACGAATGGCCGGGCCACAAGCCCGGTCAGTACGTGCGGCTCGGCGTGGTCATCGACGGTGTCTACCACTGGCGCGCGTACTCGCTGACTTCGGATCCCGTGCCCAAAGACGGCCTTATCAGTGTCACGCCCAAGCGGGTCGACGGCGGCGCCGTGTCGCCGTATCTGGTGCACAAGATTCAGCCCGGCGACCTGGTGCGGCTCGGCGAGATCGAGGGTGTTTTCACGCTGCCGGAGCCCGTGCCGGACAAGATGCTGTTCATCAGCGCCGGCAGCGGCATCACGCCGATCATCAGCATGCTGCGCAGCCTCGATAGCCGCAACGAGATGGGCGACGTGGTGGTCATTCACTCCGCGCGCACTCGTGAGCAGACCATGTTCCTCGAGGCGCTCGAAGAGCTCGCCGGCCGCCACGACGGGATGCGGCTGGACCTGCGCCTCACCTCCGAACAGGGGCGACTGACCCCCGAGGACCTCGACGACCTGTGCCCCGACTGGCGCGAGCGCGAGGCGTTCTGTTCGGGTCCCGGCGAGATGCTCGACGCCCTGATCGAGCACTGGGAAGAGGACGGGGATCGCGAACGCCTGCACTTCGAGCGGTTCCAACCGAAGATCGGCGGCGACGCCAACGCCGGCGAGGGCGGCACGGTCTGCTTCCTCGACAGCGACAAGGAAGTCGAATGTGACGGCGGCACATCGATTCTCGAGGCGGGGGAGAAGGCCGGCCTCAACCTCGCGTTCGGTTGCCGGATCGGCATCTGCCACACCTGCGTCGGCACGCTGAAGTCGGGCAAGCTGCGCGACCTGCGCTCGGGCGACGTGATCGAACCGACCGAACAGGACGTCCGGATCTGCATCAATACCGCCGAGGGCGACGTCGAACTCGAACTCTGATCGAAAGGAGCGGCTCGTGACAACTGCCGTGAAGAAGGCCGGGGAGAGCCCGCTGTCCCGACTGGGGGAACAAGAACTCGAAAAGCTCGCGAAGGAATTCGACGCGATCCACGACGACGTGTTCGCCGATCTCGGCGACCGCGACCGGCGTTACATCAAGAACGTCATCTCGGCACAACGTCAGATCGTCGTGGCCGGCCGGGTGCTGTTGCTGGCTTCACGCTCGAAGACCGCGTGGTTGCTGGGCACCGCCTGTCTCTCCATGGCCAAGATCTTGGAGAACATGGAGATCGGTCACAACGTGATGCACGGGCAGTGGGATTGGATGAACGATCCCGACATCCACTCCTCGGTGTGGGACTGGGACACGGCGTCGACCGCCGAGTCGTGGAAGCACTCCCACAACTACATCCACCACACCTTCACGAACATCCTCGGCAAGGACAAGGATCTCGGCTACGAGATCATGCGCATCGACCCCAACCAGAAGTGGGCCCCGCGGTACCTGGGCCAACCGATCTACAACCTGCTGCTGACGCTGCTGTTCGAGTGGGGCGTCGCCGTCCACGACATGGACATCGACGCGATACGCAAACGCGAGAAGCCGTGGTCGGAGGTGCGCAAGGACCTCAGAGGCATCGGCGTCAAAGCGCGTGCCCAGATCTACAAGGATTACCTCGGGTGGCCGGCCATCAGCGCCGGGGCCTTCGCACTCACCCAACTGGCGCTGCGCGGACGGCTCGAACAGCCGGCGCAATCCCGCGTCGCCAAGCGGCTCCGCAGGGTGTCCAGCGGCCGCCGCGTCGGCGCCGCGGCGAAGTTCCTCGACAAAGTCGCGCCCGGCGTCGAAAGCACCTACCTGCGCACCCTGACCGCCGACGCGCTGGCCAACGTCATCCGCAATGTGTGGGCGCACGCGATCATCTTCTGCGGCCACTTCCCCGATCAGACGTACACGTTCACGCAGGAAGAGGTCGAGAACGAAAGCCGCGGCGGTTGGTATGTACGCCAATTGCTCGGCGCCGCGAACATCGATGGCAGCCCGCTGTTCCACATCATCAGCGGCAATCTCGGTTATCAGGTCGAGCACCACCTCTACCCGGACATGCCGAGCAGTCGGTACTCGGAGATCGCCCCGCAGGTCAAGGAGATCTGCGAGCGCTACGAGTTGCCGTACAACTCCGGCCGGTTCGGCAAGCAGTGGGCAATGGTGCACCGCAGCATATTCCGGCTCGCCTTCCCGGGCGGTAAGCCCCGGCCGAAGCCGGGCCCGTACCACGGCAACGTGCACCGGCCCGACCCCGAGCGGCCCAGCGAAGGCACCCGGTTCCGCGACCGTGTCCCGGCCGAACACCCGGCCGCGGGCCCCGAACACGACTCCAGCGGCGTCGAGGTGCAGCCGCCACCCCGCGGCAAGGACTGACGCGCGGCGCCGGGTGTAGGGCCCGCGCTCGGCGCTGATCCGCGATATGAACCAATTCCGTCGGCCGATCGTGGATGATCATCGATGGTGCAGGGCATCCGCGGGTCCGACAGCGAAGAGACCGAGCCGGCGACCGATTCCGCCGGTTTCGGATTTCCCGCGCGGCTGTGGAGGTCGCTGGACGAGCACCCGCCGCCTGGTGTCAGGCAGGCACAACGGTGGCGCAGCCCGCTTCGGGGTCCGTGGCTGACCTCCGTGTTCGGTTCGGTGCTGCTGGTCACGCTGCCGATCGTCATCATCACCGGCCTGCTCTCCTACATCGCCTACGGACCTCGGTTCGGCCAAGCCATCCCGGGTGACGTCGGTTGGCTCAAGCTGCCGACGTTCGATTGGCCCACCAACCCGTCATGGTTGTACCGGCTGACCCAGGGGTTGCACGTCGGGCTCGGGCTGGTCCTGATCCCGGTGGTGCTGGCCAAGCTGTGGTCGGTGATCCCGCGACTGTTCGCGTGGCCGCCCGCCCGATCGATAGCCCAACTGCTGGAACGGCTTTCGTTGCTGATGCTGGTCGGCGGCGTCCTGTTCGAGATCGTCACGGGCGTGCTGAACATCCAGTACGACTACATCTTCGGTTTCAGCTTCTACACCGCGCATTACTTCGGCGCCTGGGTGTTCATCGCCGGATTCGTCGTGCATATCGCGATCAAGATCCCGACCATGTGGTCCGGCCTGCGCTCGATCTCGGCGCGTGAGGTGCTGCGCACCGGGCGCGCCGAGACTCGCGCGCAACCGTGGGAGCCGGACGGGCTGGTCGCCGCGGACCCGGAGCCCGCGACGATGAGCCGCCGCGGTGCCCTCGCGCTGGTGGGCGGTGGCGCGGTGTTCATGGCGGTCATCACCGCGGGGCAGACGCTCGGTGGCCACGCGCGGCCCGCGGCCCTGCTGCTTCCGCGCGGGCGCAGCCGCGGCGACGGACCATCCGACTTCGAGGTCAACCGGACCGCGGCGGTGGCCGGCATTTCCTCCGAAAACACCGGCGAACGCTGGCGGCTCACGCTGAGTGGAGGATCCCACGCCGTCGTGCTCGATCGCTCCGCCCTCCTGGCCTTGCCGCAGCACACCGCCACGCTGCCGATCGCCTGCGTGGAAGGCTGGTCCACCACCCAGACCTGGACAGGGGTGCGGCTGGCGGACCTGGCCCGGCTCGCCGGCGTTCCCGCGCCGGAGTCGGCGCATGTCTCGTCGCTGGAGCGCTTCGGCGCATTCGGCAGCGCGACCTTGCAGGGGAGCCAGGTGCTGCACCCCGATGCGCTGCTGGCTTTGCGTGTCAACGGCGCCGACCTGTCGCCGGACCACGGCTTCCCGGCGCGGATCATCGTGCCGGCGCTGCCTGGGGTGCACAACACCAAATGGGTGGAGTCGATAGCCTTCCGGTCGGCCGCAAATGCGTAGCGCCCGAGCGGCTTTCGTACGGCTCTATGGCTCTCGCCCGTGGCATCTGCTGACCTTGATCGCCGGGCTCGCGCTGTTGGCGTATGTCGTGGCCACCATCAAACCGGTCGCGCTGTGGAACCCCCAGGTGTGGTGGCAGTCGATCATCGTGTGGTTCGCGGCGGCCATCGTCGCCCACGACCTGGTGTTGTTTCCGATCTACGCATTGTTTGACCGGCTGCTGTCGCGGTCCGTCGTCCGGCTCGCACCGCGGGGTGTGCCCGTCATCAATCACATCCGGGTGCCCGCGCTGGGCGCCGGCCTGACGCTGCTGGTCTTCCTGCCCGGCATCATCAAGCAGGGTGCCGCCACGTATTCGGCCGCGACCGGCCAGACGCAGGATCCCTTTCTTGGCCGCTGGCTCCTGCTGACCGCCGCGATGTTCGGGGCCAGCGCCGCGATCTACGCGGTCCGCGTGGTGACTGCGCCCAGACGCACCGGGGCGGCACCCGACCTACATGTTGGCGATGATCTGTAGGCGCTGGGCGCTGTATTCGGTGTCGGTGATGGCGCCCCTGGCATGCAGGTCCTCGAGTTGTTTGAGGCGGTCGTAGAGCGGCGGCTCGGGCCGTGGGAGCGGGACCGGGTGAGCGTGGATGCCGCCGGTATGCGGCATCGAGCCGCCCTTGGCGGTCCATCCCGAGCTCAGGTCAATGAGCCGCAGGGCGAACAGCACGCCGGCGCCGGTGATGGGCAGGCCGAGGTAGAGCATCCACCCCAACGGCACGCCGGCCCGGCTCAGCGCGAAATAACGCGTCAGCAGGACCAGCGCAAGCATCCCGCCGGCCAGCAGCACCACGGCCTTGCTTTTCATCCGCCATGAACCTCCGTGTCGGTCGCTGCGGGGCGCAGCGGTGGTGTGGCAAGTGCAACCCGGGCCGGTTGCTACCGATCCCAAGGGAGCTCAGCGCGTTCACCGTCCACGGCCACGCTTGAAGGATTCTTGGTGACTTCTTGGAGTGTTCTTTGAAACCCGCGCGTGTTCTGCGGGTTGCGGGGCGACTAACTACTCTGGTGAGCATGAAAAACAAGCGGACCGGGACGGCGACGGCGTTGTGCGCCTGCCTGGCCGCGCTTGTCTTCACGCCATTCGGCGTCACCCCGGCGATGGCGATGACAAGAACCGTTGGTGCGCTCGGGCTGCCCAGCTCGCCCTGCTTCATCGGCCTCAACTGCGGATGTGTTCAACACTGCCAATCGCCCCCACACCCACGTCCGCCGGCCGTAGCGGGCGATCCACAGCATGCCCCGCCCGCGTCCACGCCACCAAATCCCTAGTCCGACCGGGTAATCGCCTGCTCCGCGGAAAAAGCACACTGGAGAAATTGTGAAGATTCGACGAGCCCAGCCCGTGGCCGCGGTTTGCGGCGTCTTCGCAGCACTCGTTTTGGCGTTCGGCTGGTCGGACGCCGGCACGGTCACCCGGGCGGCAAAACCAACTACTTCGTCCAACACGACGCCGGCGCCCCCGCCGGCCCCGGGCGGCGCCCTGCCGGTGCAACCCGCCGGCGGGGGCGGCTGCATCATCGGCCTCAACTGCGGTTGCACGCGCAACTGCCATAAGCCGCGGCCCCGTCCTCCGGGTCCCGTTAGCGATCCGCAACACGACGCGCCCGCACCGGCCCCGGAGAACCCCTAGCGGGACATAGCCGACGAGGCCGCCGGCCGCTTTCCTATCATCGGCTGATGGAGATCGAGTCCTCGCCGGCGTTCGCTGCCGAGGACTCGGCCCGGTTTCGAGCCGCGGGGTTCTGGTCGGACACGACGTTGTCGGACGCGGTGCGCCGCAACGCCGAACAGTCACCGGATCGGCTGGCCTATGTCGACTATCCGGGGGAGTCGCTGACCTGGCGCCAATTCGACGGTGCCGCAAGCGCGCTGGCCGGGAGGCTGGCCGGCGCGGGGGTCGAGCCCGGCGACCGGGTAGCGGTGTGGCACGGCGATTCCGCGGCCCTGCACGTGCTGTTCGTCGCGATCGAGCGGTGCGGGGCGGTCGTCGTCGGCGTCGGCGCGCGCGCCGGCATTCGTGAGGTCGCGGCGATAGTGAGCAGCGCCCAGCCGAAAATGCTGATCAGCGACCAGCAGCGCGGCGGGGAAGCGGCGACCGTGGCCCACGAGCTTTTATTGCCCACCCTCGTGGTGGACTCCGAAGCCGGAACGCCACGACTGAACGTTCGGGTGCCGCCCAGGGCGCTGACCGGCGAGTCCCGGCTCGGCCCCGACGATGTGTTCCTCATCAACTCAACATCCGGGACCACCGGGCTGCCCAAGTGCGTGGTGCACACTCAGAATCGCTGGTACTACTTCCACCAGAAGGCCGTCGCCAACGGGCTGCTGACGCCGGAAGACGTTTTCTTGCCGGTGATCCCGACGCCGTTCGGCTTCGGGCTTTGGACCAGCCACACTACGCCGATCTACCTCGGTGCCACCGCGGTCATCTTGGGCCGGTTCACCACCGGGGCGACTTGCGAGGCGATATCCAGGCATCGTGCCACCGTATTATGCTGTGTCAGTACGCAATTGACGATGCTGATGGCAGACCCCGCGACCCGCGACCACGACCTGAGTTCGCTGCGCGTCGTGTTCACCGGTGGTGAGGCGCTGCCGTACCGACCGGCGGCAGAGTTCGAGGAACTCACCGGCGCCAAGATCCTCCAGTTCTACGGCTCCAACGAAACCGGGATGCTGAGCGCCACCACCGTCGACGACACGCGGGAACGCCGACTGCGCACCGGCGGGCGGATCGTGCCCGAAATGGCGGTCCGGCTCTTCGACGGGGACCGGGACGTGACCGCGACGGGCAAGGGCCAACCGGCCTGCCGCGGCCCGGCAACCAGCCTCGGCTACCTGGGCGGGACCGATCACGACAAGTTGTTCACCCCGGACGGCTGGATGCGGATGGGTGACATCTGCGAGATCGACGCGGACGGCTATCTGACCGTCACCGGGCGAACCTCCGACTTCATCCTGCGGGGCGGCAAGAACATCAGCGCGACGCAGGTCGAGGACGCCGTCACGACCCACCCCGCCATCGCGGTTGCCGCGGCCGTGGCGATGCCCGATCCGGTGTTCGGCGAAAAGGTCTGCCTTTACGTCGAACTCGTCGACGCGGCCACCCTGGACCTGTCCGAGCTGGTCGAACACCTGCTCTCGCTGGGAGTGTCCAAGGAGCTGCTGCCCGAACGTCTCATCGTCGTCGACGAGCTGCCTCGATCTTCCGGCGGGAAGGTTGCCAAAGGCCGGCTCCGCGAGGATATTCGAGCCAGAACGGAGGCCCGATGACGAATGCTCCTCACCCGCGCCGGGGCGGCCTGGAAGTCTGGGCGCCATCGGTGGTCCCCCCGATCGGAGTTGAGCTGTCCGAGGAGCAGGCGCTCGCCGTGGCCTTCCGCCACCTGGCCGGTATCGGGTTCGCCGAGAACATGGCGGGACACATCACCTGGCAACCGGACGGACGGACGGAGATGTTCGTCAATCCGTGGGGGTTGTGGTGGCAGGAGATCACCGCGTCCGACATCTGCGTGGTCGACGCCGACGCCCAAGTGTTGCGCGGTCGTTGGAATGTCACTCCGGCCATCCACATCCACACCGAGCTGCACCGCGTCCGCGACGATGCCCGGGTGGTCATCCACAATCATCCGTATTACGTCTGCGTCCTCGCGGCGCTGGGCAGGCTGCCCGAATTGGTGCACCAGACCGGTTCGCTGTTCCTCGATGACCTTTGCCTGGTGGACACCTACGACGGCGAGATCGACAGCCCCGCCCGCGCGGCCGAACTGGCGGCCCGCATCGGGTCCGCGAACCTGACCATCCTTGCCAACCACGGCGTCATCGCCACAGGCCACAACCTGGCCGAGGCCGTGTACCGAGCGGCGTCGATCGAACGGGTCTGCAAGCTGGCCTACGACGTGCTGCTCACCGGTATCCAGCCGGTGGCCATGAAGTGGTCCGACATGGCGGGCATGCAGCGCTCGCTCGTCGAACGCGCCGCCGACGTGTACTGGGCGGGGGCGGCCAGGATGACCATCAAGGCCGACCCCGATGTGCTGACGTGAACCGCGTCGTCGCGTGTGCGTCCGCGCTGAAAGCCGTCACCGGACATTCAACGACACCGCCGCGCAAGGAGATTGACGAGTGAAATCGATCGACGACCTGGCCGGCAATCTGAGCTTCACCACCGCGAAGACGGGCGAGCAGCGCTCGGTCACGTTCCTGCCGGACCCGCCCCGCGCGCCCCGGCGCTACACGCTGATCTCGGTCGATGACCACATCGTCGAGCCGCCGGACACCTTCACCGGACGTCTGCCGCGCAGGTTCGCCGACCGCGCACCCAGAGTCGTGGAGACCGAGAGCGGGGGCCAGACCTGGGTCTACGACGGCCGGGAACTGCCCAACGTCGGGTTCAACGCCGTGGTGGGCCGACCGGTGGCGGAGTACGGCTTCGAGCCGGTCCGTTTCGACGAAATGCGCAGGGGAGCCTGGGATATCCACGAGCGCGTCAAGGACATGGACCTGAACGGCATCTACGCTTCGCTCAATTTCCCGTCCTTCCTGCCCGGGTTCGCCGGCCAGCGGCTGCAGCAGGTGACCAACGACCGCGACCTGGCGCTGGCGTCGGTGCGCGCATGGAACGATTGGCACCTCGAGGTCTGGGCGGGCTCTTATCCCGAGCGCATCATCGGATGCCAGCTGCCGTGGTTGCTGGACCCCGAGCTGGGCGCGAAGATGATCTACGAGAACGCCGAGCGTGGATTCCACGCCGTCACCTTCAGCGAGAACCCGGCGATGCTGGGACTGCCGAGCATTCACTCCAAGCATTGGGACCCGATGATGGCGGCGTGCGCCGAGACGGACACCGTCGTGAACCTGCACATCGGCTCGTCGGGCTCCTCGCCGTCCACCACCGACGATGCGCCGCCGGACGTGCAGGGGGTGCTGTTCTTCGCCTACGCCATCTCGGCGGCGGTCGACTGGCTGTATTCCGGGCTGCCCAGCAGGTTCCCCAACCTGAAGATCTGTCTGTCGGAAGGCGGAATAGGCTGGGTCGCGGGCCTGCTCGATCGCCTCGACCACATGCTCAGTTACCACGCGATGTACGGCACGTGGCAGGCTCTCGGCGAAAGCCTCACTCCCGCCGAGGTATTCACGCGGAACTTCTGGTTCTGCGCGGTGGAGGACAAATCGTCGTTCGTGCAGCGCGACCGGATCGGCGTGGACAACATCATGCTGGAAGCCGACTACCCGCATTGCGACTCAACCTGGCCACACACCCAGCAGACGGTCCACGAACAAATCGGTGGCCTGCCCGAGGATGTGATTCGCAAATTCAGTTGGGAAAACGCCTCTCGCCTCTACCGCCACCCGGTTCCGGAAGAAGTGCAGCGCAATCCCGAGGCGTTCTGAACCATGACTACGGCCAAAGTCGACTTCAGCTCTGTTCGTTGGGGCTCCGTGGAATGGACGAACCTCGTCACGCTGTACCTGCGCGCCTACGAAAGCCGCTCCCACCGGCCAGTTTTGGGCGACAAAGCCGCCGCGGATGCGGTGGACCGAATTGACTACGACTTCAAGAGGATCCATCGCAGCTCGCTCCCGGTGTCGAACCAATACCTGGTCGCGTTGCGGGCCAAGGCGCTCGACGACTGGTGCGCGGACTTTTTGCGCCGCCACCCCGACGCGGTGGTCCTGCACCTGGGTTGCGGCCTGGACGGCCGCGCCTTCCGGCTCGCTATGCCGCATTCGGTTTCGTGGTTCGACATCGACCAACCCGGTGTCATCGAACTGCGGCGGCGACTCTACGAGGACACCGAGCGCTACCGGACGATCGGCTCATCGGTGACCGATCCAACGTGGCTGGAGCAGATCCCGACCGGCCGGCCCACGCTGGTGGTCGCCGAGGGCCTGCTGATGTATCTGACCGAGCAACAGGTGCGACAGCTGCTCCAGCGGCTGACCGATCGATTCGATTGTGGCGAAATGCAATTCGACACGCTCTCCGCTCTGGCGCCGCTGCTGTCGAAGCTTTTCACCAGGGGGATCATCAAGTGGGGCATCCGCGACGCGCGGGAGCTGCAGACGTGGAACCCGAGGCTGCGGTTGGTCGAGCAGGCGCCCGCACTCGCGGGCTACCGGAAAATCGAATCGACGCCGGTGCGGTGGATGTACAAGCTGACGTGTGCATCACCCGGCGGCAAGTACGACGTGCTGAACCGCTTCGAGTTCTGACGGCGTCACAAGTCGGAAGCCAGCCGCCGCAGGATGTCGGACGTCGGTTCGGCGGTGGCACTGCGGTACCCGGTGCCCGCCCACAGATGGACATACTCGGGCTTGCCCGCCGCGGCCGCGGCTTTGCGCAGCGGGCTGGTGAGGTAGTGGATGGCGGGATAGCCCAGCGGCGCCTCGGCCTCGTGGGCATCGATGAACGAGTTGCGCAGCCCGCGGGCGGGCCGGCCGGTGAAGGCGTGCGTGAGCACCGTCTCGCTGTAGGCGGGATCGGTCAGGGCAGCCCGGTGCGTGGCCGATGCGCCGCTTTCGTCGGCGCGCAGCAGGACCGTCCCGACCGCGGCCGCCGCGGCCCCCGCGCGGATCACCTCGGCTACGGCGGCGGGCGTGGCGAGCCCGCCGGCGGCGATCACCGGCAGCGGCACCGTCGCGACGATACGTTCGACCAGCTCGGCGATCGGTACCGGCGTCAGCGGCTTCCGCGGCGAGAGCGTGCCCGAGTGACCGCCTGCGGCCGCCGCCTGAACGGCGAGCATGTCCGCCCCGGCGTCGCGCGCCTGTGCCGCCTCCTCGGGCGTGGTCACCGTCTGCACGACGATGGTCCCCGCCTTGCGCAGCGCCGAGATCACGCTGCCCGACGGGATGCCGAACGTGAACGACACCATGGGGACCGGGTCGTCGAGCAGCAACGCGACCTTCTCGTCGAACTTGTCGGTGTCCTCGGCGGGCTCCTGGGGCAGCGTCAAACCGAACTGGTCGGCGTCCCGCTGAACGATAGCGGCGTAGGCCCGATAGGCCTCGGGATCGACCGGTAGGGGATTGGGCGCAAAGAGGTTGATACCAAACGGGATTCCCTCGGCGCGAACATGCTTGAGCTCGGCCTCGACGGCCTCCACGGTCTTGTAGCCCGCGGCGAGCATGCCCAGCCCGCCCGCGCGCGTCGCGGCCGACACCATCGCAGGGGTGGTCGGGCCCCCCGCCATCGGGGCGGCGACCAGCGGAATGGACATCCCGAACTGTGCCAGCATCTCAAAGCCCTTCCGGTGTCGCAGTGTCGCAGGCGCGGAGCACTGCCTCGACAATAACGACGTGCCGTTGCGTCAGCATTCCGCCCGGGGGCGGCACCTGGCAGGATGCTTCAACGTGAAGAGGCCCAACTTCCTCGTGATCGTGGCGGACGACCTCGGGTTTTCTGATATCGGCGCGTTCGGCGGCGAGATCGAGACACCCAATCTCGATCGGCTCGCCCAGGCGGGGATCCGGTTCACCGATTTCCACTCCGCGCCGGCCTGCTCGCCCACCCGGGCGATGCTGCTGACGGGAACGGACCACCACATCGCCGGGATCGGCACCATGCTGGAGGTCGCCGGGCCGGCGTTCCGCGGCGCTCCCGGCTATGAGGGCTATCTGAACGACCGGGTGGTGGCGTTGCCCGAGCTGCTGCGCGACGCCAGATACCTGACGCTCATGTCGGGCAAGTGGCACCTGGGCGCAACCATCGAGACGTCGCCGTGGGCGCGCGGATTCGAGCGCTCGTTTGCCCTGCTGCCCGCGGGGGCCAGCCATTACGGGGGGCGGGCGGCAGACGGCTTCTCGCCCATTCCAACGCTTTACACCGAGGATGACCAGTTCGTCACGGTCGGGGACGACTTCTACTCGTCGGACTTCTACACCGACAAGCTGTTGCAGTACCTGCGCGAACGGGCGCCCGGCGACGACCGGATGCGCCTCGACGTCGGGCGGGCACAGACCCAGCCGCTTGAGGGCCGCGAGCCGCTCTTCGCGAAGCGCGTCCGGACCGGCGTCGTAGCGGCCACGGTATTTCGCGATCGATTCGTCCGGCGCGTGCAGCGGCCAGTGCGGCGCCTGGAAGGGCAGATACGCGAAGAAGGGCCGGTCGTCGCCGGGCGCCCGTTCGCGCAGGTACTGCAACAGCTTGTCGGTGTAGAAGTCCGACGAGTAGAAGTCGT